>JACDEA010000021.1:0-4273 GCA_013816725.1 Actinomycetota bacterium | reverse complement strand
GTCGCGCGCTGGGAAGCGCGCGCGTCCCTCTGTTGATGCTCATCGGTTGGGCGGTTGCTCGGACCCTACCTGGCGGTGCGGCCGATGTTCGGGTCCCGGTCGTCGGACTGCGACTCGACTTCATGTATACCCCACTAGTTGCCGTCGGGTTCGTCTTGGCGTCCTCCGCGGCACTGCTCCGCCGCACCTTGGTCCTCCTGTCCGCGTTGGGAGCTGTCGTGCTGGGACTCGGGCTTGCGCAGGTCGCTGCGGGCGGCAAGCTGCTCACTCCGACGGCGCCGACTCCCGGCTTGGACAACTTGGTTATCGAGCGCGCTGTTGGTGCCGTGAAGGTTCTTCAGCCGACGGGGACGTTCGTCGACCCGGGCCGATTTGCATCGATGGCGATCGTCGGCGTAGTGATAGCCCTCGCGGCGTACCCCCTTGCCGGTCTCGGCCTTCGGCAGCGATTCCTAGGTCTGTGCGCAATCGGGGTCGCGGTCGCTGCGATCTGGTCGACCGGGGGACGCGGCGCTCTGCTGTTTGGCGTGGCGCTCGTCGGGATCGCGATCATCGCCACGGGGCGGGCGGGCCGCCGCGGCGGCGGCTTCCGGCGTGCGCTCGTTGCGAGCGTCGTATGTGGTGTCGCGGTGGTGTTGATCGCGATCGCGTTGCCTTCGACGTTTTCGTCGAGGGCGACCTATTACTCCGCGACCCTCGACCCGCGGTTGCAGACGAACGAATGGGCCTTCCGCTGGAACCTCTATCAGGGTGAAACGCTTCAAGGGATCCGGCGCGGTGGCGTGATAGGGCGAGGCACGGGCTCCCAGGCTCTCGGATTGCAGTATCTGTTCGGTGGCGCCGATCGTTCCGTGGCGGGCCTGTATAAGACTGAAGCGGGCTGGGGCGCCGTGGGTTATGAGTGGGGTCTCGTCGGCGTCATCCTGTGGGCGCTGTGGTGCGCCGCCTGGTCCCGGCGGGTTCGCGGGGTGTTGCGCCTGACGCGGGGCACTTCGTACGGCCCGACGGCCGTCATCATCGTCAGCTGGATCACACTGTTTCTAGGGATCCAGTTCATCGGGGGCAAGCAGGCGTTTCAGAACTACGTTTCGAACGCGTACTTCTGGCTCTTGTCGGGGATCGTGTTCGGACTGCCGCAACTACTCAAGACCGCCGCCGAGGACGAGAGTGACGCGGAGTACGCACTTTCGGCGTCCTCTGCGCCGCCGTGACGACACTGGGCACACCCCTTTCGAGCGCCGCCACGGGCGGTGCTGAGGAGTGACTTCGACTGACTGGCTTCGTGCGAACCTCGCGTGTCCTCACGATCTCGCGACACTCCGCGCTCATGGTGGTGAACTGTCCTGCCCCGAGGGGCACGTGTACTCGGTCGTCGACTCGATTCCTGTGCTCCTCCGACGAGACCTTCCGCCTACCCATCCCACATGCCAGCTGGTCCCGCCGACATCCGCGCACGACGAGGCCGATGATGTCGACGCGGCGGTCGATCCGTTTGTTCAGTCTGCTGTCCTCAAAACGTGTGGCAACCTGTACCGACCGCTCGTCGGCCGGCTTGGTCGGTATCCGATTCCGACACTGAGCCTTAAGCCGGGGGTCGGTCAGACACTCCTCGACGTGGGTGCAAACTGGGGAAGGTGGTCGTTCGCCGCGGCCCGCCTTGGTTATCAAGTTGTCGCTGTGGATCCTGACTTTGAAGCAGCGTTGGCCGGAACGCGCATCGCGAAACAGCTCGGTCTCGACGTCGTTTTTGTAGTCGGTGATGCGCGTGCTTTGCCGTTCCGTAGCGGTGCCGCCGACATCGTCCATTCGTATTCGGTGTTTCAACACTTCGCGCGCGAAGACGCACTATCCGCTATTCGCGAATGTGGGCGCGTCGCTACGCTCGGCGGTTGCGTCCGCGTTCAGCTGGCCAATCGATCAGGTCCGGTTCAGCGGCTGCGCCGTTTAGCTGGAGACCGTTCTGACATTTTCGCGGTTCGGCACTGGTCTGTCGCCGAAATTCGCGAGACCTTCGAAACCGTAATCGGTCCTACGTCGGTCGAGGCCGACGGGTTTCTGACATTGAACGGGCAGCCCGCGGACCTAGATCTTCTGCGCTATCGGCACAAACTAGTCGTTCAGGCGTCTATGGCTCTGCGTGCCCTTAGTCGAAGAGTTCCCGCACTGGTGAGAGTCGCTGACAGCGTCGTGGCTACGGCTACGAAGGCCGTCGACGCATCCTCGTCTTAGGGCGTTGAGGACGCGCCCTCCAGCGCGCTGCTTTCTATGGCGGCCATTTGCCATTCCCAGCGAAGGACGTCGTGGGTTGTAGCCACGGCCGCGCGTAAGTGCTCACCCGCAGTTCTTGAAACGGCTGGGTCGTCGAGGTACTTCAAGATTGCGTCTGCCCACGCCGCTCGGGACGTCGGAACGTCCATGGCGTGTTTGCGATCCTCAACCGCCCTCGCGCAGTAACGAGTTGTGACAACCGGTCTAGCCGCCGCCGCGGCCTCGAGAAGTTTGAGCGGGCTTCCGCCCCCGTAGAACACAGGACACACGACAATTCGCGACGCTTCGAAGTATGGCCGCACGTCCGGCACGTGTCCCACGACCTCGACGGATTCGCGGCTCCACCGGCCAGCGAACCGCTCCATGCGATTTCCGACGATAAGTAGCCGCGCTTCCGGTCGTCTCGTCTGGACGCGGGTCCACACGGTTCTCAAGAACCACTCAATCCCGTCGACATTCGGCTCATAATCACTGCCTACAAATAGCGCGACTGGTTGGGCATCAGATGCGCTCTTGAGGCCTTGAAACAGTCTGAGGTCCACGGTATTCGCGAGCGTCGCAACCGGTGCGCGCTGCACCCGACGAAGCCAAGTCGCGTCCACTGGGGATCGCGCGACGACGAGGGACATCGTGCTGAGATGGCGGCGCTCCGCCGTCATCGCCGTCCCGGCGGCAATAAGGCGCGTCGCCGATCGAATTGGCCGTCTTATTGCGAGTGCTTTGGCGGACGTCCAACGTGATCGCGACAAGGCGTCTTCGTCCCACGATACGAACACGCCGCGGGACCTCCACGACGGCACAACGGTCACGCTCCAGCTCAGCGGCCACTGTGCGAGCCAAATCCAGTCGAAGCTCTGCCCGAGTCGAATGAGCTCGTCGACGGCGACGCGTTCCTGGCGAAGGTAAGCCGGCTGCAGGCGGGCCCTGATGGCACGTGTCCCTTCCCTGCCCAGCGCGGACGCCCGGCCGCCGCTCGCCGCCGGCACCGGCTTGTATTCCGGGCTCGGGACGAGACTGACATCGTGTCGAGCGCGCAGCCATTCAAGGGCGCGCATGCTTCGCGCGCCCGCGCCGTCCCAGGTAAGAGAATCAGCGGCGACGTATGCAACTCTCAACCGTCTGGCGGTCTCCGCTGGCATTGAGCGTCGTCAGCGCGGCAAGGCTGGTGCAGACCTGGCCGCGCCTCGGTCGGACCGCTCGCGGCGTGAGCCGTCACCGGATCCCTTGCCACCGTACCGGTACTGGTAGTTGTAGCCGTAGCCGCTTTCGGGGGTGGCACCGTTGAAGACGACACCGACGGTTTCGGCGCCGGCCTGGTCGAGTAGTTGCGTCGCACGACCGAGGTGGCGGCGGCTGGTGACCTGGGCAGTGGCGACGAGGACGACGCCGTCGACCCTGGAGGACAGGACAACCGCGTCGGTGATCGGCAACAGCGGCGGTGCGTCGACGAGGACGATGTCGGCGTCGGCGGCGACGGCGGCGAGCAGCTCGTTGACCCGGCTCGTACCGAGCAGCTCGGCCGGGTTGGGCGGGAGGGGACCGGACGCGAGGAGCCGTAAGGAGCCACCGCCGGTGACGTCGACGTTCTGGAGCGAGGCCGAGAGGGGAGAGTCGCCGAGGAGCACCGACGTAAACCCGGTCGTCGGCGACAGGCCGAAGAAACTGTGCAGGCGCGGGCGGCGCAGGTCGCAGTCGATGCAGATGACCCTGCGGCCCGAACGAGCCAGCGTGACGGCCAGGTTGGCCAGCGTGGTGGTCTTGCCCTCCGCCGCCATCGGGCTGGTGACCATCAGCGTGCGAAGCGGCTGGCGCAGCCCGATGAACTGGAGACTCGTGCGCACCGAGCGGTAGGCCTCGGAGATCGGCGCGGTGGGATCCTCGATGGTGACGAGCCGGGCGGTGTCGCGGTTGCGCCAGTCGGTGACGGCCGGGATCGTGCCGAGGATGCCTTTGCCGTGGGCGTGGCGCTCGATGTCCTCCACCGTCTTGACCGTGTCGTCGAGGT
>JACDEA010000399.1 GCA_013816725.1 Actinomycetota bacterium | reverse complement strand
GGCTGCGGGTGTGGCGGGCGCCGAGCTGTTCTCGGGGGCCGTATCGCCGGTATTGGCGACGGACATCGGTGGTGTCCCTTCTCATGACGCCCGTTCCCGGGCGTGCAGCGCGGGCGCGTCCGGCGGGAGTGGCTCCCACCGAGCGCCGTCGCGCGCAATCCATTGATGAGTGCGGCGTATGTCGGCCGTGCCGGCGTCGATGTCGAGCGCGCCGAGCAGTTCGGTCGGACGCAGGCCGCGTGGCTGTGTGGCCAGCTCGCAGACGAGCGGGCCGTCGTCGCCGGCCAGTTGCAAAATGGCCGGCTTGATGTCGTCCTGGGTGACGTTGCCCTTGCGCTCGCGGCTGACGATCAGCGCGGGCGCACCCAGGGCACGGGTGATGGCATGAGCGAGGTCGGGTGAGGACGGCACCCCGATCTCCCAAGTGCATGACGTGACGTCCTGTTGCAATGAGCTACGCGTGTCGTCGCCGGCGACGGCGGTGACGTCGAGCCCATTGGGCAGGGCGGCGGACAATCGATCGGCCAGCCCCGCCGTCGTTACGGCTTCGGTGAGGTCGAGGTCGAGGTACTCGGCCAGCGACTCGGCGCCGGTGGGCAGCGCCAGGCCGAAACTCACGCGGGGCCGAGGCGAGAAGCCGCTGCTGTAGGCGACGGGGAGGTGCACGCGCCGCAGCGCGCGCTCCCACATGCGGGCGATGTCGCGATGGCTGGTCCAGCGGATCTTGCCCAGCTTGGTGAAGCGCACGCGGAGCCTCACCGCGGCCCCACCTTCTCGAGCAGGGTGACCGGCACCCAGTCACCGGTGGCCAGGTCCTGCCCCGTGCCCTGGCTGCCGCCGGCCGGCGGGACCGGCGAGGCCACCACGTGCTCTATGCCGTAGCCCGTGCAGGCGCCGCAGTCATAACACGGCGTCCACCGGCAGTCCTCGACGCCGGACGCAGCCAGTGCGTCCTGCCAGTCGTGCCAGAGGAAGTCCTCGTGCAGTCCCGCGCTGATATGGGCCCACGGGAGCGTTTCCTCGCGAGTGCGGTCGCGGTGGACGAACCAGTCGATGTCGAGCCCGTGCTCGGTCATGGCCGCTTCCCAGCGGTCGAGGTCGAAGCATTCGGACCACTCCTGGAACGTGCCGCCCGAGCGCCACACCGACTCGATCACCGCGCCGATGCGCCGGTCGCCCCGGCTGGCGATGCCCTCGACGAGCGTGGCCTTGGGGTCGTGCCACTTCAGCTGCACGCCGCGGTCCTTGCGGAGCGCGTCGCGCAACAGGTTCACCTTCCGTTGCAGTTCGGCGACAGTGCATTGGCCGAACCACTGGAACGGTGTCTGCGGCTTGGGAACGAAGCCGCCCACCGACGCGGTCACCGACGCGCCGTTGTGATGGCGACGGCCGATGGCGACGCAGTTGCGGGCCAGGGTGGCGATGCCCAGCACGTCCTCGTCGGTCTCAGTGGGCAGACCGATCAGGAAGTAAAGCTTGACCCGCCGCCAGCCCTGCGAGAAGGCCGACTCGACCGCGCCATAGAGGTCCTCCTCGCGGATCAACTTGTTGATGACCTGCCGCATGCGCCAGGTGCCGGCCTCGGGGGCGAACGTGAGGCCCGTGCGCCGCACCTTCTGGATTTCGGTGGCGACACCGACGGTGAAGGCGTCGACGCGAAGGCTCGGGAGGCTGACCGACACCTCGCCCGAACACATGGGGTCGTTGATGATTCCGCCGACGACCTCGCCGATACCGGAGTAGTCGGCGCTCGACAGCGACGTGAGGCTGACTTCGTCATAACCGGTGCGGGCCAGGCCGTCGCTCACCATCTGGCGCACCTGCGCAGCGGGCCGTTCGCGCACCGGGCGGGTGATCATGCCCGCTTGACAGAACCGGCAGCCGCGCGTGCAACCGCGGAAGATCTCCACGTTCAGCCGATCGTGCACGACCTCGGTGAGGGGCACCAGCTGCTGCTTCGGATAGGGCCAGTCGGCCAGGTCCGAGATCGTGCGGCGTTCGACCAACTCGGGAATGCCGTCGTCCTTGGGCGTGATCGACACCAACGCCGGGCCGTCGTAGGTGACGTCGTAGAGCGACGGCACATACACGCCCTCGATGCGAGCCAGCGCCCGCAGCAGCCGAGGCCGGTCGCCCCGGTGCGCGGCGAGCGCCCCGGTGATGTCGGCAACGACCTCTTCACCGTCGCCCAGAGCAAACGCGTCAACGAAGTCGGCCAGCGGTTCGGGATTGAACGCGCAGTGCCCACCGGCCACGACGATCGGGTGGGCATCGGTGCGATCGGCGGCCCGCACGGGAACGCCGGCCAGGTCGATGCAGTTCAGGACGTTGGTGAAGACCAGCTCGGCCGAGAGGTTGAACGCCAGCACGTCGAAGGCCGCTGCCGGCTGGTGCGTGTCGACCGAGAACAGGGGCACGCCGGCCGCCCGCATCTGCGTCTCCATGTCGAGCCACGGCGCGTACGAACGCTCGGCCAGCGCATCAGGGCGCTCGTTCAGGATCTCGTAGAGGATCTGCAGGCCCTGGTTGGGCAAGCCCACCTCGTAGGCGTCGGGGTAGATGAGGAGCCAGGCGACCTTGCCGGCGTCGTGCACCGGTGCCTGCGCCCCGTCCTCGCCTCCGATGTACCGAGCGGGCTTCTGTACCCGAGCCAGGAGCGGCTCGATCCTCGGCCACAGGCTCGTCATTTGGACGGCCATCCTACTTGACCTGGCTCTTTGCCCGAGTCTTTGCCCCTGGCGCGCGCCCCCGGCTGACGCGCCCCCGGCTGACGGGACCCGCCACCCGGGTCCTCTCCCACCCCGACACCCCGACTCCCTCGCTCGCTGCGCTCGCATCGGTCATACC
>JACDEA010000398.1 GCA_013816725.1 Actinomycetota bacterium | reverse complement strand
CCCGTGTTCGGCGCGCCGTTGCGGGGCGCGCCCGTGTTCCCGCACAGCCATCCGCTGTGGCGCGGCGACCTGGCGCCGATGGCCACTGCGATACGCGAGGCGCTGGCCCCGTTCGAGCGGGTGCTGCTCATCGGCGAGCGGCTCCTCGTTTACCCGTACAGCGGCGGGCCGCTGGTCCCCGACGGCGTCGAGGTGCTGCACCTGACCGCCGACGCCGGCCAGCTCGGCCGCGTGCACGCCACCGCGCTGGGCCTGCTCGGCGACGTACGGGCGTCGCTCGAAGCGCTCGCTCCCCTCCTGCCCGACGCCGCGCCGCTCCCGCCGCGCGCGCCGTCGGACTTCGACGGGCGGGCCCGCGGTCGGTACGGCGACGTGCCCATGCACCCGATGGCCGCGGTGCACGCGTTGCTCGACGGCCTCCCGGGCGACGCACCGATCGTCGACGAAGCGATCACTACCGGCGCGTACGTGCGCGGGTTCAGCGGTGACCGCCCGTACTTCTTCAACCGGGGCGGCGGCCTCGGGTGGGGCATGCCCGCCGCGCTCGGCGTGTCGCTGGCGCGCGACCGGTCGCCGGTTGTTTGCGTCGTCGGCGACGGGTCGGCCATGTACTCGCCGCAGGCGCTGTGGACCGCGGCGCACGAGAACCTTCCCGTCGTGTTCGCCGTCGTCAACAACCGGCAGTACCTCATACTCAAGCGCAACCTGAAGCCGGGCAAGGACTATCCCGGCCTCGATCTCGACGCGCCGCCGGTCGACTTCGTTGCCTTGGCGCAGTCGATGGGCGTTCCCGGCGTGCTGGTCGAAAAGGCCGGGGACGTGGCCGAGGCGACGCAGGCGGCGTGGTCCGCCGGCGGTCCGCGGTTGATCGAACTGCCGATCGCCGCGTCGTGAACCTGATGCGCGTCTCCGACACGACGTGAACCGCGACACGATCGCGCTCTACAACCGCGAGGCGCAGCGGTGGGCCCGAGCCCGCAAGCCGGTGCGGCGGGCCGAAGCCGAGACGTTCGCCGGCGCGGTGCGCAGCGGCGGGGTGCGCGTCGACGTCGGGTGCGGGGCCGGGCGCTACCTCGGTGACCTCGGCGCCCCGGCCATCGCCATGGACGCGTCCATCGAGATGGTGAAGCTCGCCCGGGAAACGGTACCGATGGCGTTGCCATTGCTGGCCGACGTCAGCGCGCTGCCGCTCCGCAGAGGATCGGTGGCCGGCGCGTGGGCGGCGATGACGTATCACCACATCGAGCGCGAGCGGGTGCCGATGGCGCTGGCCGACCTGCACCGGGCCCTGGAGTCCGACGCGGTCGTCGACCTCACGGTGGTGGCGGGCGAGTACGAGGGCACCGCGCTGCCGGGCGACGACTTTCCCGGCCGCTACTTCGCGTCGTGGACGCCGGACTGGCTGGCCGAGGTGATGACGGGCGCCGGGTTCGTCGTGCACAGCGCCGGCGTCACCGACAAGGACCAGGCCCACGTCGTGGCGACCCGCGCCCGGACCCTGCCCGACACCGTCGGCCCGAACATGCGCGTGCTCGTGTGCGGGCTGAACCCGAGCATCTACTCGGCCGACCTCGGCGTGGGCTACGCCCGTCCCGGCAACCGCTTCTGGCCGGCGGCCGTCGACGCCGGGCTGGTCACCGTTCCGCTCGATCCGGTCGCCGCGCTCCAGCGTGACGGCGTCGGCATCACCGACCTGGTGAAGCGGGCGACGGTCGCGGCCAGCGAACTGACCAAGGACGAGTACCGGGCCGGCGCCGACCGCGTCCGCCGGCTGGTGAAGTGGCTGCGGCCCGGGGCGATCTGTTTCGTGGGCATGGCCGGGTACCGGATAGCTGTCGACAAGGGCGCGCAACCCGGGTGGCAGCCGCAGCCGTTCGCCGACCGCCCGGCCTACGTCATGCCCTCGACCAGCGGCCTCAACGCGTCCACCCGCTTCGACACCCTCGTGGCCCACCTGAAGGCGTGCGCCGGGCACTAAAAGGCGGTCAGTTGACGAGCTTTTCGCGGCCTTCCCAGAAGGGTTGACGGAGCTTGAACTTCTGGAGCTTGCCGGTGGCGGTGCGGGCCAGTTCCGTGCGGAACTCGACCGACGTCGGGCACTTGAAGTGGGCTAAGCGACCGCGGCAGAACTCGATCAGGTCGCCCTCGGTGACCGACTGGCCCTCGCGCAGGACCACCAGCGCCTTGACAGTCTCGCCCCATCTCTCGTCGGGGACCCCGATCACGCAGGCCTCGACCACCGCCGGGTGTTGGAACAGCGCGTCCTCCACCTCGATCGAGCTGACGTTCTCACCGCCGCTGATGATCACGTCCTTCTTGCGATCGGCGATCACGACGTAGGCGCCGTCCATGTGACCGCCGTCGCCGGTGTGGAACCACCCGTCGACGATGGCCTTGGCCGTCTCGACGGGCTGCTCCCAGTAGCCCTCGAACACCTCGTTGCCCCGGGCCAGCACCTCGCCCTCGTCGTCCACCTTCACCCGCACGCCGATCACCGGCGCGCCGGCCCGGTTCAGCAACGCAGCCCGTTCCGCCGCGCCCAGCCCGTCCCACTCCTTGCGATGACGGTTCATCGTGAGGATGGGCGACGTCTCGGTGAGGCCGTAGATCTGGATGAACTCCCACCCGAGGTCGGTCTCGACCCGCTCGATGAGCGCGGTGGGCGGCGGCGCGCCGGCGACGATCATCCGCACGGTTCCCGCGCCCGGTATCGGCCGGCCCTCTGCCTTGCGGGCGGCGGCGGCGTCGAGAATGGCGGCGACCACCGCCGGCGCGCCGTTGAGCAGCGTGACGCCGTGGGCCTCGATGCGGGCCAGGATCTCCTCGCCGTCGACCTTGCGGAGCACCACCTGCGGC
>JACDEA010000397.1 GCA_013816725.1 Actinomycetota bacterium | reverse complement strand
ATGCGGGTCGTCGTGCATCCCGGCGCCCACCGGTGGCGGCGGCGGCGGCGGCGGGCTGCCCCCCGTGACACCGACGACCAGCCGCGTGGTGCGGAACACGCGGACCACGTCGAAGCCGGCACCGAAACCGGCGCCGGCAACCGCGGCGGCGCCGACCACGGTGACCGGACCCCCCACGACGGTGACCGAGGTGCCGACGTCCACAACGGAATCCCCGCCGGTCACCAGTCACGCGCTGGGCCCCAAGAAGTCCGGTAAAAGCGACGGAGGTATGCCCGCGCTACCTGTGGTGCTGGGGATCGTCGGGCTGTTGGCCGCCGGCGCGCTCACCGGCCTGGCCGGCTGGCGCAGCCGGCGCGCTGCTAGTGACCTGAGTCAGTGATTCGCTGACAATACGAAGCGAGGCTGTCGAGGATCTCGTCTTCTCGTCGATACAGAGCACCACCGCGGCGTCCGACGGGTTCAAGTACAGCGCCACGATGTCGCACTTTGTCGGTGACTTCGAGATTACTGCTACGGCTGACAGTCCAGCCTGCCGAGACGCTTCGCTTGAAGCTCTCCTGCGCTGGCAAACACCGTCAGTCGGCCTGACGCGGCAGACCGCGCTGTCGGGATCGCAGCTGTCCGATGGCCGACCGGAACATTCGCTCTAGCCCGGCAACGAGCGACGTGCCAACCCAGAGATAGAGAATCGAGAAGGCCAACGACATCCCCTCGGTCGGATCGGCGCTGTTGTATGAGGTCCGCAGCATCAGAAAGGTCGTCGCCAAATATGCCGCTCCCACGAACGGCCGCCACATGGCCGAAGACACAACGAGGTAACCAACGAGCGGGGCGACCCAAAGCAGGGTGGTCAGGAGAGCGGCCGCAGGGGGTGCGTCGATGGCCTCGCTGTGGCCAAAAGCCAGGAACGATAAGACCGTAAGCGAAGTGGCAACCGCGGTGGCGATCGCGATCCTCGAGCGCATCACTGCCCACCACTCGTCGTTGTTGGTCATCCGTGTCCCAGGGTAGTGAACGAGTCGGGTATCGGCGGCCGGCGCTCACACCGAGGCAACCGCGCTGCGGCGGCAGGCGCTGGCCCGTGCGGAGGCCGACATGGATCGGAAACTAAATGCTGCGACCTCCGTCGAAAGTGACGCAGCCAAGAGTTCCGAGTGAGGCAGGGTGCGGTTCCAAGTCCATCCGTACACGCCCAAATGTGGTACAACGCGTAGCTATGAGGAGGCTGGCTGCGTCCCTTATCTTCATCGCTGCTCTTGCCGGATGTGAAAAAGGTGGCCACAACGTAGCCGTGCTGGCGCCGAGTACGAACCCCATTGCAGTCGTCGCTGATCTTCAACCCGATTCTCCGGACAATGTCGTATTCCGCGCGCAGGAACGCCTGTCAGCGTTGTCGGGCGTGCAGAGCGAGTTCGAGCGTTGGAGAATTGTCGTGCGGCTTGAGAATGAGCGAGACGTCGAGCGTGTTATCACGCTGCTCAGTACCGCGGCCGGCGTCACGCGAGTCGTGCGCTGCCCCTGCGCGGACAACGAGGGTCTTTCGACGAGATCGGCGCCGGGCTAGAGGCGGCGGAGGACTGTAACGACCTTGCCGTAGATGTTGACGTCGGCCGGGTCCAACTCGATCGGCGATAGCCGGGCGTTGGCGGGAAGCAGCACGATCTTGCCGCCCTTGCGCGTGTAGGTCTTCACCGTGGCCTCGTCGCCGGGGATGCCGGCTACCACGATGTCGCCCTTCTCCGCCCCAGGTTGGTGGCGGGCCACGACGTAGTCGCCGTCGAGGATCCCGGCCTCGATCATGGAGTCGCCCCGCACCCGCAGCATGAAGAGGTGGCCGCTCCCGGTGAAGTCCTCCGGCATGGGGACCAGTTCCTCGACGTTCTCCTGGGCGAGCACGTCGGTACCGGCGGCCACGTCGCCGACCAGCGGGATGTGCCGGGTGGGGCGACGCTCGGCGCTGCTGCCCGAGGCCACGTCGTAGCGGACCTCGATGGCCCGGGGCTTGTCGGGGTCGCGGCGGAGATAGCCCTGGCGCTGGAGCGTGGCCAGGTGCGAGTGCACGGTGGACGACGACGTGAGCCCCACCGCCTCGCCGATCTCGCGGACCGACGGCGGGAAGCCGCGTGTGCGCAGCTGCGAGTCGATGAACTCGAGAATCTCGCGTCGCTTGCCGGTGAGTTCGCCCTCTGGACTCATCATTTTCCCCTTCCCGAACGTGTGTTTGCAGGCTACCACCGGTGCCCGGCGACTACAAACACCTGTTCGTTACTGTGTTGACAACGAACACTCGTTCGTGGTTAAGTGGTATCGAACACCTGTTTGGAGGGTCACCATGGCTTTGGCAATGCAACCGGCTTTCGCACGGCAACCGGCACGGCTGGAACTCGGGCCCACGCCGATCGCCATCTACTGGCGCCGTCGCGCCGTCGCCCTCCTCGTATTCGCCGGCCTCGTGCTTGCCCTGGCAACGACGGCCGCACGGCTCGGACGCGAACCCCACGTCGCTTCCGAGCCGACCTCGCAGCGGGTCCAGCTCGTCGCCACCCACATCCACGTGGTGGCGCCGGGCGACACGCTCTGGACGATCGCCCGGGCCGCGCAGCCCACCGGCGACGTCCGCCCGCTGGTCCACCAGCTCGCAGGCTTGCGCCGAGGCGCGCCGCTCCAGGTTGGCGAACGGGTGTCGGTGCCCGTCGTCGAGAAGGTCACAGTCGGCCGGCAGTAACTTGGGCAGGTGCGCTGCCCCGGCTGTGGCAACATCGACGACAAGGTCGTCGACTCGCGCACCGCCGAGGACGACATCGCCATTCGCCGGCGTCGCGAGTGCCTGAGCTGTGGCCGGCGGTTCACCACCTTCGA
>JACDEA010000396.1 GCA_013816725.1 Actinomycetota bacterium | reverse complement strand
ACCTTCCCGTTCTCGAGCTGCAGGTCGAGCTCGACGACCTCGGCCACCCGCAGATCACGAAGCGACTGCGAAGCCGTCGTGACAGCGGCGGCCGCTGCCTTTTCCCATGACTCCGTACTCGTCCCGATGAGCTCAACGACGGTGTACACGCTCTCTGCCATCACGGCTCCCTCTCTGATCGACCCCACCCTAGGCAACAGCGGCGGGCGCGGCTGTTTCGCCACAGTCACGTGAGCGTGTCAACCGGCGTGCCCGCCGCCACCTGTGCTGGACGGCCCTTGGATACGAGGAAGCGGTCGTCAGCCTTGGCGGTTCGCGCCGTCGGTGTCGCTGGCGCGGGAGCCGCGTCTCGCCCGGCGTTCCCTGGCGCGCGCGTAGGCCTCCTCGAACCCACCGACGCGGCCGGCCCACGACAGGTGTGCCCGCGCATGAGCCAGCGCCGCATGCCCTCGCCGCGCGATCTCCTCCGGTCGGTTGGCCGCGTCGACCAGCGCCTCGGAGAGGGCTCGTTCGTCGTCTGGCGGTACGAGCCAACCCGTTGGTCGCGCTGGGTCGAGGTTGACAACGAGCGGGAACCCGCCGCTATCGGTGGCGATGACCGGGAGGCCGACCGCCATGGCCTCGAGGGGTGTCTGCGGGTACGAGTCGTTGACCGACGGCATGACCAGCGCGTCGCAGGCCGCGAGCGCGTGGGGAAGGTCGTCGTGTCCCCGCCACCCGGCGAAGAACACGCCGTCCGATCCGATGTCGCGGGCAACCCGGACCGGGTGTTCGCCCTCCCACTCGCCGGGATGCCCTCCCCACACCACGAGAGATGTCGGGCGACCGAACTGCGGGCGGGCGCGGGCAAAAGCCCGCACCAGCAATGGGACGCGTTTGGCGGCGGTGAAACGCCCGACGAAGATCAGCACGGTGGCGTCGCCCTCGACGCCCAAGAGGCGGTCCAGTTCCGGCTCGCGGTAGGTCACGGTGCCGGGCACTGCGGTCTCGTCCCAGCCCTGCCCATCCTCGACGAGCCAGCGCCTGAAGTGAGCTCGGCGCTCCTGACGGCTCATCGGCCGCGGACAGAACTTGATCACGTCCACGCCATTCGGCACATCCGATACCCCGTCTGCATCGGCTCGGAGCACCTCGACTGCCGTTGCGCGGTCGGCGGGTGACACGACGACCACATGGTCCGCCGCCTCAGCTTGCCGACGCAGTCGATCGCGCCACGCCTCGCCATGCTCCCATCGCTCCCATCGGGTGGTTCGCAGCAAGTCGCGCTGGGGATCGTCGAGGTGGGAGCTGCCTCGCGGGTTGGCCCGTGTCCAGTCGGGCATGCCGGCCAGCGTCGTCCCCAACGACGCGGCCAGCGCAGCGCGCTGGTTGACCTCCTCGAGGAATTTGATCTCGGTGCCGTGCAGGTGGGCGACGACGGCACCGTCGGGCCAGCACCTGGCTACCGCGTCGTGTTGCGGCGTCAGGTGATGAAGATGGAAGACATCGGCGCGGTCTGCCCTAGCGGCACGGAACGGTGTCTCCCAGACCGACGACAGGTGCTCGGTCAGGTCGGCGGGCACGGCCGAGAACACCACGTCCGGTACTTCCTCACGGTCTTCGTAGGACGGGTGCATCGGCACCGGAGCACCGATCGCACTTCCGCCCGCCTCGAATGTCCGCACCGCATCGGAGTAATCGAGGTGTTGCACGGGGGTGTCGGCGAAGAACGTCGGCGCGTGGGTCTCCTCTCCCGGCCTTCCGAGCGATCCGGTAACGAGCTCTACCGACCAGTCAGCGTCGACCAACGCCGTCGACAGGTACCGCGCCACCTGTGCCGACCCGCCGCGCGGGAAGAACAGCAGGCCCATGACGACGTGCCCCTTGGCCACCGAGCGACACTACGGCCTGAAGTCGGCAGGACATGCTGCCGTCGCCATGAGCCGCGGGCGGCGTCGCAGAAATCTTTCCGTCTGACTTGCATTCCGAACACCTGTTCGATACGATGGTCTCGCTCTAGTTCGTCACAGCCTCGGGATTCACTTCCCCTCTCGAAGTCGACTCACGTCGAAAGGCCCGCTGATGCGGTTCGCCGAGATTGAGGAAGCCATCGCCGCCTACGCCGAGCACTTCGACGCCTCCTCGCTGTGCGGGGTCGAGGCGCTCGACGGCATGCGGCGGGCCGCCCGGGTCGAGCACATCGCCGCCGCGCTCAAGTCGCTGTGCGCGGCGCGGGTCTCTGAGACCCAGATCCATCGCGGCACCGGCGCCAAATCGGCCGCCGATCTGGTCGCCCGGGAAACCGGGACCACCATCGGCGATGCCCGCGACGCCATCGACACCGCCAAGCGTCTCGAGGACCAGCCTTCGCTCAACGACGCGGCACGGAGCGGTGAGGTCTCGCCGCAGCAGGCCTCGGCCATCTCGGACGCCGCCGCGGCTGATCCCGGTGCAGAGACCGAACTCCTGGCCAAGGTGCGCTCGGGCGCGTCGCTCAACGAGCTACGCGAGGAGGCGTCCAAGATCAAGGCTGCGGCGCTGCCCGACCGGGAGGCCCGACGCACCAAGATCCACGACGAGCGGTTCCTGCGGACCTGGACGGATCCCGAAGGCGCCGGCAACCTGCGCATGCGGGACAACCCCGAAGTGATCGCGCAGCTCATGGCGAGAATCGACGAGGAGACCGAGGTCATCTTCTGTGAGCACCGCCGTGAGGGGACCCGGGAGCGCCGTGAGGCCTATGGCGCCGACGCGCTGGTGCGGATCGTCACCGGCGGCGCCGGGCCGGCCAGGTCCTCGGACCAGGCCAAGGTGATCTTCCGCATCGACTGGGCCGCCTGGCTGCGGGGCTGGCCCGAGGGCGGCGAGGTCATGGAACTGGTC
>JACDEA010000395.1 GCA_013816725.1 Actinomycetota bacterium | reverse complement strand
CGTCGCCACCGACCTCGTCGTCGTCGGCCGCACCAATCGCACGGCCCTGCTCGACGGCGCCGATGCCACCGGCGTGAATGTCGTCGTGCAGCCAAACCGCGAGCGCGCGGTGACGTGGGTGCGGTCGGAGTTGCGCGCCGGCGACGTCGTGCTCTACGTGAACGACCAGCCCGACCACTACCCGTAGAGTCGGCCGCATGCGACCGGGTGTGATCTTCGGCGGGCCGTCGCCCGAGCACGACATCAGTGTGCTCACCGGGCTCCAGGCCGTGCGGGCGCTGGGCGACGCGGTGGCCGTCTTCTGGTCGAAGACCGGTGAGCTGTTCGAGGTCGACGCCCAACTGGAGGGAAGCGACTTCGCCGCCGGCACGCCGGCCAAGGCCCGGTCTCTGCGACTGGTCGCCGGCGAAGGTCTGCTGGGCAGGCGCGACAAGCCCGTCGACGTGACCGCGCTGGTCAACTGCTGTCACGGTGGGCCGGGCGAGGATGGTTCGCTGCAAGGAGCGCTGGATCTCGCCGGCGTGCGCTACACGGGGCCGACCGTCGCCGGCGCCGCGCTGGGCATGGACAAGCTGGCGTTCGGCGACGCGGTGGTCGGCGGCGGGATGCCGTCGCTACCGCGGACGGCGCTGACCGACACGGCGGCGATCGGGTTCGACGGCCCGTACATCGTCAAGCCCCGCTTCGGCGGTTCGTCGATCGGCGTGGAGACCGTGGCCGACGTCGACACCGCCCGCGCTCGCCTCGGCGTCAACGTGCACCTCCGGGCCGGCGCGGTGATCGAGCCGTACCGGGGCGACGCCGTCGACCTCAACATCGCGGTGCGCACTCACCCGCGGGTGGAGCTGTCGGCCATCGAGCGGCCCGAGCGCACGCAGAGCGACGGCGCCATCCTCGACTACCGCGACAAGTACGTGGGCGGTGAAGGCATGGCCAGCGCGCCCCGCCAGGTGCCAGCCGATATTCCGACGCCGTTGGCCGAACGCGTCCGCGACTACGCCCGCAACATCGCGGCGCTGGCCACGGTACGCGGCGTGGCCCGCGTCGACTTCCTTCTCGACGGCGACGAGCTGTTCGTCAACGAGATCAACACCATCCCCGGTTCGCTGGCCAAGTACCTGTGGGTCGAGCCGCCCGTCGCGTTCACGCAACTGCTCAATGACATGCTCGACGAAGCCGTGCGCCGGCCCACCACGCACTACACGACGGAGGGGGCCGACGGAACGGCGCTGCGGTCCGCCGGCACGATCGCGTCGAAGCTCGGGTGATCGACGTCGCCGCGGAGCGGTTTGAGGAGCTGGTGGCTGACGCGCTGGACTCGATACCTGACGAGCTGGGTCGCTACATCGACAACGTGGCCGTGTTCGTCAACAACGACGCCCCGCCGGGCCGGCTCTACGGCCTCTACGAAGGCGTGCCGCTGACCCGACGCGAGACCTACGGCGGGTTGGCTATGCCCGACCGGGTGACGATCTTCCGCCAGGCGATCTGCCGTGACTGCGCCACCGAGGACGAGGTCATGCGCCAGGTGCAGACCACCGTCGTCCACGAGATCGCCCACCACTTCGGTATCAACGATGCGCGGCTCACCGAGCTTGGGTACGGGTAAGTTCCAGGGGCCATGCCCCATTTCGCGGTAAGCGCGGTCGGCGTCGACCGTCCCGGCATCGTCTCGGCCGTCACCGGGGCGCTGGTCAACCAGGGCTGCAACCTCGAGGACACCTCGATGTCGATCCTGCGCGGGCACTTCGCCATGATGCTGCTCGTGGCCGGGCCCGACGGCCTCGGCGCCGAGGCCCTCGAAGCCGCACTGGCCCACACCGCCGGTGACTTCGACCTCGTACTCGCCGTCCGCCAGATCGACGACAGCGTGCCCGTGCCGTTACAAGGCGAGACGTGGACGGTGTCGGTCTACGGCGCCGATCAGCCCGGCATCGTGCACCGGGTCACCGAACTCCTTGCCGCCGCCGGCGCCAACGTCATCGACCTCACCACCCGCGTCATCGGCGAGGCCGATCGCCCGCTGTACGCGATGTTGCTCGACGTCACCCTGCCGCCGGGGACCGAGAGCGCCGACCTGCGCGGCCGCCTCGACGTGCTGGCCGTGGACCTCGGCGTCGATTGCAGCATGCACCCGGCCGACGCCGACGTTCTCTAGCGCGTGGCGATCCGCCCGGTCCTGGCCCTGCCGGCGCCGGTCCTCAAACAGGTGGCCCAGCCCGTCGGTCGCATCGACGACGCCGCCCGGGCGCTCGCCGCCGACCTTGTCGACACCATGCGGGCGTCGCCGGCCTGCGTCGGCCTGGCCGCACCGCAGATTGGCGTTCCTCTCCGAGCCTTCGCCATGGACATCACCGGCCACAAGAAGGCGGTGTCGTGCCACGGCGAGGTCGTGCTGTTCGATCCCGAGGTGCTGCTGGCCCACGGCCCCGACGTCGGACGCGAAGGCTGCATGAGCGTGCCCGACTTCACGGGAGACGTGACCCGGGCGACGCGCATCGTGATCAGGGGGTTCGACGCCGACGGCCGCGACCGCGTCATACAAGCCGACGCCTTCGAAGCGCGGGCGGTGCAGCACGAGCTGGACCACCTCGACGGCCTGCTCTTTCTCGACCGGGTGTCGTCACCGCACTCGGTCTTCCGTCGCAAGACTTACCGTTAGGACGACCATGCCGTTTCCCCGCAAGCTCCTCAACGACGGCGAGGACGTCGTCCTCGACCTGCATCCGCACTGGTGGTTCTTCACCCGACCCACGCTGGCGTTCGCCGTGTCGGTCGTCCTGGGGATCGTGGTCGGGCCCAAGGTCGACAACGGCGCCGTGCGGCTGGCGCTGCTCGCGCTCATGGCGGTGACGGCGCTGTGGTGGAT
>JACDEA010000020.1:4176-13966 GCA_013816725.1 Actinomycetota bacterium | reverse complement strand
GGTCGGCGCCGGCCGCGCCGAGCAGGCGAGCGGCCTCGACGTGGCGGCCACCGCGCACATTGAGGTCGACCAACAACTCGAGGGCCACCACGATGCCCATGCGGTCCGAGGTGGCCACCCACGCGGCAAGAGCCTCGTGCAGCTCCGTTGTAGCCCGCTCCAGATCGTCGGTCGCCGCGGCCACGTGGGCGGCGGCGTAGGACGGCCAGGCGCGAGAACCCTTGCCGTTGGGAGCCTCGACGAGCCGGCGGATCTCATCGACCGCGGCCGCGGCCCATGCCAGGTCGCCGGTGGCGATCGATCGCTCGACCGCCAAGGCGGTGGTCTGCGCGGCCCACGGCACGATGTTGAACGCACCGGCGATCGCCGCGACCTGCGTGAGCGAGTCCTTGGCCCCGGGGCGCCCGAGGTCGCGCTCGACCAGCGCCGCGGACCACTGGGCGGCGAGCATGCCGAAGAGGTTGTTTTGCGCCGCCGCGCCGGCGTGGGCCGCGGCGATTGTGGCCAACGCTTCGTCGCCGTTGCCGCGTAAGGACTGCAGATAGGCCTGTTGGGTCACGGCGGTTGGGCCCATCAACTCGTCCTGCAGTTCCTCGCACGCCTCCACCCATTCGTCGGTCAGAGGCACGGCCTCGTCGATTTCGCCGCCGGTTGTCGCGGTCAGCGAGGCGGTAAACAGCGCACGCGACAACATCTGGGGGTTGCCGCTCTCGCGGGCCCGGGCGAGCGACTCGTCCGAGGCGGCCCGCATGCGCGCCGGGTCGCCCTCGTACCACGCCAAGAGGCTGACCCCGCTCAAGGCGTCAATCGCGAAATACCCATCGCCAACGGTCCGATGGATGGTCAGCGCCCGCTCGAGGTGCGCGGCTGCCTCGGGGTCCTGCAGCCATACACCCGTGTAACCGATCGCTTCGACGGCCCGCCCGATCGCCCGATCATCACCTGCGTTCTCGGCGTAGCCGAGCGCCGATTCCGCGCACTGGCGTGCGCCCATGATGTCGCCCGAAAAGAACGACAGATCGGCCAGCACCTGCCACGCCTTGGCCCGGTACATGCCGTCGCCGTCGCCGTCGCCGGCGTCGAGCGCGGCGCGCACGCGCGTCGCACCCTCCTCGGAACGATGTCGCTGCCAGAACAACCACAGCGCGCTGGCGAGTCGGAGGCCGTCCTCGTCCCGGTTGGCCTGGAGGGCCCAGTCGAGCGCGGCGCGCATATTGTCGACCTCTACGTCGAGCGTGGCGAGCACGGCCAGCATGTCGGAGCCTTCGAGGCGCGGCTCGGCTTCCTCGGCCCGGGCCAGGAAATAGGCAAGATGCCGGTCGCGCACGGCCGCCACTTCGCCGGCTTCCACGAGCTTGCCCAACGCGTACTGGCGGATCGTTTCGAGCAACCGGTAGCGACCCTCGCCCGCCTTTTCCTCCAACAGCGCCAGCGACCGATCGACGAGCCCGGTCAGCGCGGTGAGCACCGACCACCGCTCGAGCCCGTCGCCGGCGGCTACTGCTTCCGCGGCGCAGAACTCAAAGCCGGCGGCGAACACACCGAGGCGCCGGAGAAGCACGCGTTCGTCCTCGCTCAGCAGGCCGTGGCTCCAGTCAACCGACGCTTCAAGCGTGCGGTGCCGCGGCAGGCCTCCGCGGCGACCGCCGGTCAGGAGCGCGAAGCGGTCAGCGAGCTGGGCCGCAATCTCGCGCGGTGTCAGCGCGCGGGCGAGCGCAGCGGCCAGTTCGATGGCGAGCGGGATGCCGTCGAGTTGGCGGCACACTTCGGCGACGGCCTCAGCGTTCGCCGCGTCGAGGCCGAACGTGGGCCGCGCCGCGCAGGCGCGGTCGACAAACAGGCGGACCGACTCGGCGTCGCCAACGTCGCTCTCGGCCGGCAGCGTGAGTGACGGCACCCGCCAGGTGACCTCGCCGTCGCACCCGAGCGGCTCGCGGCTCGTCGGGACGATGGTGAGGCCCGGACAATTCTTGATGAGCATCTCGACGAACGGCGCGCACGCTTCGACCAGGTGCTCGCAGTTGTCGAGCATCAAGAGAATCTGTCGACTGCCCATGTGTTCAGCCAACGCCTGCTCGAGCGCCTTGTTGGGCATCTCGCCGACGCCGAGCACTTCGGCCACCGCCGAGGCTACGAAGCCGGGCTCGGCGATCGGCCCGAGGTCGGCGACCCAGACCCCGCCCGGGTACGCGTCCACGGCCGAACCCGCCAGTTGCAGAGCGAGCCGCGTCTTGCCGCAGCCCCCCGGGCCGGTGATGGTCAGCACCCGGACACCGCGGAGGGTGCGGCGCAGCGCGGTCAGCTGTTCGGCTCGGCCGACGAAGCTGGTGAGTTGCGTCGGCAGATTGTTGGCGACGAGGTCGAGGCCGAGGAGCCCCCCATCGAGTTCGGGCCAACCGGCGCTGCGCAACTCGAGGACGTTCTCGGCGCGACCGAGGTCGCGGGGTCGGTGCGGACCGAGATCGATGAGCTCGAGCCCGCTCGGAAGTCGGGTGCGCACGAGGTCGCCGGTCGCACGCGATATCAGCACTTGCCCGCCGCGGGCCAACGAGGACAGCCGGGCCGCTCGGGTGATCGGATCGTCGATGAGCGCGTCGCCACGATCGCCGGCGTGGACCCCGACCCGAAGGATGTGCTTCTCGTCGCCCACGGTGATGTCTCGCAACGCGGTAGCGCAGGGCAATGCGTCGCTCGGTCGCGGGAATGTGGCCGCCCAGTAGTGCGGGCTGGAGGTGGCCGCGGGCGTGGCGCCATGGGCCGCGAGGACCGCGGCCACCTCGCTCTCAACCAGATCGCGAGCGGCGAGGAAGAAGTCTTCGCCCTCGAACGAGCTGCGATCGAGGGCGACCGCGATGGCCGTCACAATCTTTCCGGTCACCACGGTTGCGCGCATCCGGCCAAGCATCGGGCAACACCCGCCGGGAAACATCGACCAAAAGGTGGAGGTCTTGTCGAGCGCATTGTGCGATCTTGGTTGGGCACGCCGGCGGGGGCAAACTGCGTGTTCGGCCTCGAGAACCTGCGATTCGCTTACGGCGTGCCGGCCATGGTGTTCTCCTCGTGTGACGCCGGCCCTGCGGCCAGGCGCCCCCCTGAGACGGAGCAGACTCCGAATTCCCGACATCGTCCGCGGGAAATTTCCGACACCGGGGCGGGCACAACCGCGCGCCACGCGTCTGGCACCACATGCCAAGCCGGGATAAGCGGAGGGACTGCCTATTTGCCAGTGCGCTCGCGGTGCTTGCACCCTGGCCAGCAGCACGGTCGACGCTGCCCTTCTTCCAGCTCCTCCTGGGTCCGGCGAATGCGGCGCGCTCGGGTCGCCTCCTGCTTGGCATCCTCGACCCAGCAGATGAACTCGTTGCGGGCCAGAGGCGTGATGTCCTTCCAGGCATCGAGTACAGCGCGCTTGGCGGTGAGCGCCTTTCGCAGGTCTGCTGGAAGCTCGTGCACCACCCCACCGGGCACTTGCGCGCTACTCACAGTGTCACGGTAGCGGCCGTGCCGTCGACCGCCCCGGCGACCTCACCCGCGGCAGCTGGGTCGACCCTCGCTCGGCGAACCGCACCTTCGCCAGCCTGGCCGCCGAGTGGCTGGAATCGAATCGGCCACAGCGACCCTGACGACGACATGCTCCACGCCTACAGAAATCCGATCCGAGCAGGGACGTCGATGACGGGCTCACGATGGCCGTCGGTCCGGCGCGGGATGGTGCGCTGCTCGAGCTGGGGATCCTGAACCGCGACGACCGCCGGGTGATCATCCACGCCGTGCCGGTACGTCAGAAGTACCTGAGGTAGATGACCGTGCCGCGCAAGTTGGAGGAGATTCTCGAGCACGCCGACGAGCTGACCAAGCGGTTCGAGGAGCTCGAACCCGATCCGAACCAGATGAAGGACGCCACGACGCTGCGTGCGGTCATCCGTGCAGTGGAGGCCCGTGCCGACGCCGAGCGATCGCTCGCCGAAGCCGTCGCCGCCGCGCGGGCGGACGGATTCGCGTGGTCGGCGATTGGCATTTTCCTCGGCACGTCAGGCGAGGCGGCACGCCAGCGGTGCGGGCGCCGCTGAACGTCGCAAACGAGTAGCGCAACGGGCCGAAGCTCGTGCCCGGTTGTCCCCTGAGTGTGGCCATCGCGATTGCCCCGAGCCGGCGTTTAGGGACAGTCCTACGGCTGAATCGCTTGCGCGTAGATCGCCGACGGGTTTCCCGGTTCCCATCCGGGAAGGGGGTCGATGCAATCGATCTGGACGAAGCCTCGTTGTTCCCAGAACGCTCGGGTGGCCACGTACGGCTCGTAGCCCGCAGAGGCATCGAGCGTCTTCACTTCCACCACGACGACACCGTCAGACGCCAGCGCCGCGAGTGCGTGCTCGACGAGAGCGGTCCCGACTCCTTGGCCTCGCCGATGCGGCACGACCGCCGCGAAGGTGATCTCCGCTGCGGCGTGGAACCGCCGCGGGGCAATGACAAACCCGATGACGGTTCCCTCCGCCACAGCTACCCATGCGGGACCGGTCGGCAGCTCACGCCGGACGTCGTCGTGAGTTGATGGAGTGAAGTAATCGGGCAGCGCGGCGATGACCGCTACGCAACTCTCCATGTCGTCGGTCCGGGCGGCGCGGATCTGCACTCCGAGAGCATGGCCGCTCCCGGTAAAGCAAGCCACGCTTCGGGCGATAGGGGACACCGACGTTGTTTGTGACGCTCTTGCGGCAAGATGCCCTAAGTGGAGCCTTGGGCGCATGTCGGCTAGTCGAGGGTCTGTCCGCGGCATCGTCGTCAGCGACGACGGGTGCGTGTTGTTGCTCAAGTGGCGACGGCCCGCCGATGGCGCGTCGTTCTGGTTGTGCCCGGGCGGCGGCTTGGAGGACGACGAAGACGACATAGCCGCGCTCGCGCGCGAGCTCGTTGAGGAGACCGGGCTACGCCATTACGAACTCGGTCCGCACGTCGCTACCTGGGTTTGGTCGAACGGATATCAACACCCGCTTCTACGTCGTGACGTGCGCGCGGTTCGACTCGGCGACGGGCGAAGGACATCCGGCATACGAAGTCTTCGAAGAACACCGTTGGTTTAGCGCCGGCGAGTTGCCCAGCTGTGAGGGGCTCGAGCCTCGGCCTGCGTTGTGCGAGCTGCTGCGGTCGGTCCTCGGCGGGGATTTGCCGGCGCAGCCGCTCGAGTGGCAAGAAGATCCGACGCCGGTGCAATGACCGGCATGCCATCTTGCGATAACGGCGCCGCGCACCCGGCGTTATGGGGCAGGCCGCCGCGAGTCATCCCGTGAATGTTCGGGGGCAGGTGGTCAGCCTGCTTCGAGGTGGTGTCGGAGCGCTTCTCGGATGACGTCCGAGACAGGGACTCCCTCGTCCTCGGCGCGGCGGACGAGTCGTTCCTTGAGTTCGGGATCGAGACGAACAGACTCGACCGTGGATGGCGCCGAGCCGAGCAGCGGACGGCCCCGCTTGCCCCGGCGGGCGATGATCTCGTCGACGTCGTGGCCGGCCTCAGCTTCGTCGGCCAGCTTCTCGATGAGGTCGTCGTCGATCGGCTTGCCTGACTTGGTGTGTCCGTAGGTGCGCTTGGTCATGGTTCGAGCAGCTTCGGGTAGACAGCCCGCAGGGGCATGGCGTGGATGATCAACTCGTCGCCTTCTGGGGTGACGAGCACGATGACCTCGAGGAGGTTGGCGGCGCGGTCCGGGCCGATGACCAGCCAGCGGTCGGGGTCCTCACCGATGTCGTCGACGACCATGGAGTGTTCGGCGGCGTGGAGGATGTCTTCGTCGGCGATGCCGTGGCGGCGAGCGGACGAGTGGATCTCCACACGACAATAGTGTACTACGAAAGTGTCGGCGTCAGCCTCTGGTGACGACGACCTAGGCGGCGTGTCGGTCAGAGTTCTGGCGTCGCCGGTCGTGGTCAGCGGTCCGCGAGCAGCGAAGCCGACTCGTGGCGGACGGCCCTACGCGTTCGACGAGACCACTGAGCAACACCGGTCGCCGGGCCCGGCATCTACCCGCGTTAGGGGAGCCGTACGGGGGCGCAAGCCGGGAGCCGCGTCGCCACACGGAGATGTTGGTGCCTCAACGTGGGCGAGCGCTGTGAACTTGTATGACGAAGGCACGCCGGCATTCCGTCGTGATGGCCTCGCAGAGCAGGTTGGGCGCATCGCGCGGACATGCAGCGCGTTGGCGCGCGTAGCGTCGAGCCGGTGGGCGGAGCTTCCAGGCGGCGCATGCCCGATCGACGCCTGCCCAATAGCGTCCTGAGCCTTCTTCCCGGACACGTCTGGTCGGTCGCGTGGGAATACGAAGGCACGATCACTGTCTGGCGCGGCACCGATACACATGGGACGGACATTTTCGTCAAGATCCGGCGGTCCGACGAGACGATCACCCTGGTTGCTGAAGCGGAACGGCTTCGATGGCTGAGGGCGTACGTGCGCGTTCCTGAAGTGTTGAGCGTCTATCACGAAGGCGACCTCGACGTTCTCGTGCTGGCTCGTATTCCCGGTCGTGACGCGACCGACGCCGGGTTGCGGGCTGACCCGGCGTCGCTGGTACCAGCCATGGCCCGAGGCCTGCGTCGGTTCCACGATTCGCTGCCTGTGGCTGAGTGCCCGTTCGATTGGAAGCTCGACACCGCCCTGGAACAGGTCCGCTCAAGGGTCCGCGCGGGCATCGCTGAGGCGCCTCGCTCTGACGATTTCGACCTGACCATCGAGCAAGCCGTCGCAGTTCTCGAGAACCAGCGGCCCGACGAGAGCGACGTCGTCGTGTGCCACGGCGACTACTGCTTTCCCAACGCCATGCTCGAGGACGGCAAGGTCACCGGGTATCTCGACGTCGGCGAACTCGGCGTCGCTCACCGCTGGTGGGACTTGGCCGTCGCTACATGGAGCACGACGTGGAACGTCGGGCCCGGCTGGGAGGATCTGTTCCTCGTTTCCTATGGCGTCGAGCGCGACGCTGACGTGGAGTATTACTTCCGCGTCCTCTACGACCTCGCTTCGTAACGAATATCCGTCGATCTAGGAGACGCGAGTGATGCAGGGCAATGACCACGACGGTCGATCAGACCGTCGGCAATTGTGTATAGCAGTAGTGGTAGCGGGCCACCAACGCGTCGAGTCCCAGACCTCGGGTCCGGCCTCGCCGCGATACATCGACGCGGCACCCTCGCAACGGGCTAGGCGGGACAGACCCGCAAAGGTTCGTCGCAACTAGCTTCACCGCGTGCTGGCGCTCCTGGTGGCGGGATCGACTGCGGCGCTCGTGGCCGTCCTCGGCACACCACAGCTGATCCGATTCCTGCGCGCCCATGGCGTCGGGCAGCCCATTCACGAAGCGGTCACGCAGCACGCGCACAAGGCGGGGACGCCGACGATGGGCGGGTTGATGCTCTCGGCGGGCGCGGCTGTCGGGTACGCAGCGGGAATGCTGGTGATCGACCAGCGCCCGTCGCGGACGGGAGTCGTACTCGTAGTAGTAGTGCTGGCCGGCGGCGCGGTGGGTGCGGTCGACGACTGGCTCAAGGTACGCCGGGGCCGGAACACGCTGGGTTTGCGCGAGCGACAGAAGACGCTGCTCATCCTTGTCGTGTCCGCTGCGTACGCGGCGAGCGCGATCGCTAGCCCGGGCAACGAGTGCACAGCGCCATCGATCGCCCGTTGCGGTCCGTTGCCTGACATCGGCCCTGCCGGGTGGGCCGTCTTCGTGCTGGCCATCGTGTGGCTCACGACCAACTCGGTGAACTTCACCGATGGCATCGAGGGGCTCCTCGCCGGTACCGCGGTGCCGCCGCTCGCGCTCCTCGGCCTCATCGGCTACTGGGAGTTCCGCCATCCGCAGCTCTACGGCGTCGAGAACGCACTCGAGATCGCGATTGTGATGACGGCGATGGCGGCCTCCTGCGCGGGCTTGCTGTGGTGGAGTGCAGTGCCCGTGACGATCTTCATGGGTGAGACCGGCTCGCTGACCATCGGTACGGCGATCGCAGTCGGTGCGCTCGCGCTGCACGTCGAACTGCTGATACCGATCCTGGGCGGCGTGTTCGTGGCGGAGGGTCTGTCGAGCTTCGCTCAGAGAAGCTGGTTCAAGGCGACCCGCCGGATCACCGGCACGCCGCGCCGCCTGTTGCGCATGGCTCCGCTGCATCACCACTTCGAGTTCCACTGGGCCGACTCGACGATCGTTATCCGCTTCTGGATCCTCAGCGCCATCGGGTCAGCTGTGGCTGCCGTGATCTTCTACTCAGACGCCCTCGACCACCTGAAGTGAACCGGTCCCTCTACTGTCGCGAGTAGTGCCCCTCAGCGGGGGCGCCGCTCGTCGACGTCAGTGTCCCTGAAGTGCCGGTCAGGGATGCACCAGCGCTGGACGCCGTCGTTGTCCCGCGGGATATCCGCGGGATGGGGCGCTAGCCGATCGCACAACTTTCGGGACTCGCAACGCCGCCACTAGCGCCAACAGAAAGTGGAGCTGAGCGGACTCGAACCGCCGACTTCCGCGTTGCGAAAGCGGGCTGCATGTTCGGGGGTGTCCGCCGCTGTTCGTTTGGCGGCGCAACGCGCTCGACATCGTCGCTTCGCTCCGACGATGCTGCGGGCGTGGACCGCGCCGAATTCCTGGAAAGGCTCGAGGAGGACTCGCTCCTGCTCGGCGAGGCGGCCGCCCGGGACATGACGGCCGCCGTTCCCTTCTGCGCGGGGTGGACCGTGCGCGACGCCGTGGAACACGTTGCCGAGGTGTACGAGCACAAGATCGCGGCGGTCAAACGTCGCGGCGAGCGGCCCGAGCCGTGGCCGCCGACCTGGCCAGAAGATCGGGACCCGCTGGCGTGGTTCAGCGACGCCCGCGCACGGCTTTTGGACGTGCTGGCGAGAACCGACCCGGCGGCACCGTCGTGGACGTGGTGGCCGCCGGACCAGACCGCCGGCTTCTGGGTCCGACGGATGGCCCAGGAGACAGCGGTGCACCGGGTCGACGTGCAGGGGGCGACCGGAACCGCGACTCCGGTCGACGCCCAGCTCGCGGTCGACGGCATCGACGAAGTGCTGCTGCTCATGTTTCACGGCGACTGGACAGTCGACCCACAGCCTGGCCTGACCGGGACGGTGAACGTCGTCACCAGTGGCTCGATCTGGCGGGTTGCCATGACGCGGGACGAGGTCACAGTCGTCGCCGGCGGAGGCGCGGCCGACGCGACCATCACTGCTGAGCCGTCGCCGCTTCTGCTCTGGCTGTGGGGACGCGCCGGCGACGAGGCGGTCGACGTCAGCGGAAGCCACGAAGCCGCGGCACGGCTGCGGCAACGGCTCGCTCTGGCGACGCAGTAGATCCGCGCCCCCGCCGACGTTGCGGCAGGTCACGGTCGACTCATCGCGGGGTACGGTCGACCGATGCGTTTCGTGACCGTGCGGTGTTTACCAAGGACATGAGAGCCAAAAACCTCGAAGACCAAGATGCAGCACCCGTGCAGGACTGGCCGTCGATCACGACGGTCCTCGACGGCGGGTTCACCCAGGTTCCGGACACGGGCGGGCCGAACCGGTTCACGACCTGGCTGGCGACGCTCAACGCCGACGGATCGCCGCACGTCACCGCGGTCGGCGCGATTTGGGTCGACGGCGCGTTCTGGTTTCAGACGGGTCATCCCACGCGGAAGGCGAAGAACATCGCCCGTGATCCACGGTGCAGCGTGAGCGTGTCGGCCCACGACTTCGACCTGGTTGTGGAAGGAACGGCCGAGAAGGTCTCCGACACCGCGCCGATCGGGCGCGTCGCCG
>JACDEA010000020.1:0-4166 GCA_013816725.1 Actinomycetota bacterium | reverse complement strand
TCGCCGCGGTGTGGGCTGCTGGAGGCTGGCCGTGCGAAGTCGACGCATCCGGAACCGGATTGACGGCGCCATTCAACGCGCCGGGGCAGGGTCCAGCGCCGTGGTTCGTGTACCGCGTCACCGCGCAGTCGGCGACATCGGTCACGACGATCGAGCCGGGTGGCGCGACGCGCTGGACGTTCTGAGCAACCGAACACGCGGGAGGGCCGATTGCCGAGCGCCGATGAAATCCGAGACAGTCAGCGATTGACGTGGGCCGGGCTCGCTGCGGGCTGGGAGAAGTGGGACTCGGCCATCATGGACCAGCTCGGCCCCGTTGGCGCAACGATGATCGAGCGGCTCGACATCGCCGAGGATCAGCAGCATCTCGACATCGCCGCCGGCACGGGCGAGCCGGGTCTGAGCATTGCGAGACTGGCGCCGAAGGGGCGCGTCGTGCTGAACGATCTCGCCGCGGAGATGCTGGAGGTTGCCGGCCGACGAGCGAGGGCGCAAGGGCTCACAAATGTCGAGACGCAGGTGTGCAGCGCCGATGACCTGCCGTTCGACGACGCCGCATTCGACAGCGTCTCTGTGCGCTTCGGGTACATGTTCTTCCCCGACGTGGCCAAGGCGACGGCCGAGTTCGCGCGAGTACTCAAGCCGGGCGGACGTCTCTGCTCGTCGGTATGGGTCAACCCCGAGGAAAACCCGTGGACGACGATCCTCATGCAGGCAATCGCGACCGAAGTGGTGGTGGCGCCACCCGACCCGGACCGGCCGAATATGTACCGGTGCGCGGCGCCGGGTTATGTCGGCGCCGTGTACGAGGCGGAAGGGCTGCGCGACGTTGGCGAGTGGGACGTCGGCGTCGCGCTGGTGACGTCATCGCCGGACGAGTATTGGGAGATGATGAGCGAGCACGTCTCGCTCGCGGTTGCGGCGCTTCAGCAGGTCGACGAACCGGCGCGGGCGCGGATACGGGCCAACGTCATCGCGAAGGTGAGCGCGTTCGAGAAGGACGGCAAGGTCCGGGTTCCGGGCATGGCGCGGTGCATCGTGGGAACGAAATAGACGCACCCCGATCGAGCGCCACGCGTAAGCGCAGGCGTGAGGGCTAGTTTCTGACGCCGTGTCAGCTTTGAGCCGCCCGACGCAGCTGCGCGACCTCGACCTCGACCGCTTCTTCAAACCCAAGCGGGTGGTGGTGGTCGGCGCGTCGGACACCGAGCGCAAGCCGAACACCGCGTTGTGGCGGAAGGTGCGCACGTGGGGCGAGGCGCGGGGCGCCGAGGTGTTCCCGGTCAATCCCAACCGCGAAACCCTCGACGGGCTGCCCTGCGCGTCGTCGATCCACGAGATCGACGGCGATATCGACCTCGTCGCCATCCTCGTCGGCGACGTCCTGCCCGCGCTCCAGGACGTCATCGACCGCAAGGTGGCCTTCGCCGTGATCTTCGCCGCCGGATTTTCCGAAGTCGGCGCCGAGGGCGAGGAGCTGCAGGCCCAGCTCGAGGAGATGATCGCGGCCAGCGACACGCACGTCCTCGGCCCCAACACGAACCTCAACGCCTTCGAGGTGTACGACGAGTCGCTGCCCGGCAAGCGCCTCGCGCTCATCACCCAGAGCGGGCACCAGGGCCGGCCGATCTACCAGGCCCACGAAGAGCTGGGCATCGCCATGTCGCACTGGGCGCCGGTCGGCAACGAGGCCGACCTCGAGTTCGCCGACTTCGTGAAGTACTTCGCCGACCAGCCCGCCACCGGTGTCATCGCCGCCTACATCGAGGGCTTCAAGGACGGCCGCACGCTGATGCTGGCCGCCGACTACGCCGCGCAGCGCAAGGTGCCGATCGTGTGCGTCAAGGTCGGTCGTACCGACGAGGGCCGGTCGATGGCCAAGGCCCACACCGGCCACCTCACCGGCGCCGACGCGGTGATCAACGGCGTGTTCCGCCAGTTCGGCGTGACCCGGGTCGACGGCCTCGACGAGCTGACCGAAACGTCGGCCCTGCTGGCCCGGGCCGAGCCGCCCGTCGGCGACGGGGTGTGCGTGTACGCGATCTCGGGCGGCACCGGCGCGCACATGGCCGACCTTTGCGCGGCCGCCGGCCTCCGTCTTCCCGAACTCACCAACCGGTCGCAGCGCGACCTGCACGAGTGGATCCCCGGCTACCTGCGCGTGTCCAATCCCGTCGACAACGGCGGCGCGCCGTCGGGCGACTCGCGGGGCCGCAAGATCCTCGACACGATCGTCGCCGACCCCAACGTCCACGTCGTGATCTGCCCGATCACCGGCGCGCTGCCGTCGATGGCCAACCAGCTGTGCCAGGACCTGGCCGACGTGTCAGAGGAATCCGACAAGCCGGTCTGCGTGATCTGGGGATCGCCGACGTACAACAGCGACGCCTACAAGGTGCTGCGCGCCGCGCCCAACCTCATCGTGTTCCACACGTTCGGCAATTGCGTGCGCGCCGTGAAGGCCTACCTCGACTACCACGAGTTCCTCGACCGCTTCCGACGCACCAAGTTCGCGACCAGGACGACGCCCCGCGCGTTGCCGCGTGGCGCGATGGACGAGTACGAGTCCAAGCAGCTACTGGCCGAGTACGGCATCACCGTGTCGCGCGACATCTTGTGCACCTCGGCGGCCGAGGCCGCCCGAGCCGCCGGCAGCATCGGCTTTCCCGTCGTGGTCAAGGCCTGTTCGGCCACGGTCCTGCACAAGGCCCGCTTCGGGCTCGTGCGCGTCGGGCTCACGTCGGCCGCGCAGGTCAAGGCGGCCACCGCCGAGATCCTCGAACACAAGAAGGTCGACGCCGTCCTCGTGAGCGAGCTGGTCACCGGCGGGGTCGAGACCGTGATCGGCGTGGCTCAGGACGAGCTGTTCGGGCCGACGGTGATGTTCGGGCTCGGCGGCGTGTTCGTCGAGGTGCTCAAGGAGGTCACGTTTCGGGTGCCGCCGTTCTCCAAGGCAGAGGCCGAGCGCATGGTCGCCGAGGTGCGCGGCGCCTCGCTCATACCGGCCAACGCCCCCGTCGTCGACGCCATCATGAAGGTGCAGCGCCTTGCGCTCGACTGCGCCGACTCGATCAGCGAACTCGACATCAACCCGTTGCTGGCCCGCAAGAAGGATGCGGTCGCGTTGGACGCCTTGGTGGTAGGCCGGTGACCGCCGAGGAAGGCGGAGGCGGAGACGGAGCCGCCCGGCAAACGCCTGACTTGCTCTACGACCTCGACAACGGCGTCGGTTGGATCACGCTCAATCGGCCCGACGCGCACAACGCCATCACACCCGACCAGCGCAACGCGCTGATCGCGCTCCTCGAGCGATGCTCCGACGACGTCGAGGTGCGCTGCGTCGTCCTCACCGCGACCGGCAAGGGGTTCTGCACCGGCGCCGACCTGCGGGCCGGGCGCGACCCGAGGGCGCCGCAGCGCGAGCGCACGATGGGCGACGTCGCCCGCGTCATCCGCACCGGCGCGCAGCGGTTGATAGCCGCGGTGATGGACTGCGAGAAGCCGGTGATCGCCGCGGTCAACGGCACCGCCGCCGGGCTGGGCGCGCACCTCGCCTTCGCGTCCGACCTCGTCATCGCGGCCGACTCGGCCCGGTTCATCGAGGTATTCGTGCGCCGCGGCATCGCGGCCGACGCCGGCGGCGCCTACCTGCTGCCCCGCATCGTCGGGTTGCAGAAGGCCAAGGAGCTGATCTTCTTCGGCGACGACGTCAGCGCGGCCGACGCCGAGCGGTTGGGCCTGGTCAACAAGGTGGTGCCGCTGGCCGAACTCGCGGCGGCCGCTCGCGAGTGGGCCGAACGCCTCGCGTCGGGACCGACCAAGGCGCTGGCCATGGACAAGTGGCTGCTGAACCGATCGCTCGACTCCGACCGCCGCACCGCGTTCGACGAGGAGGCGTGGGCCCAGGAGCTGGTATCGGCCACCGACGACTCCCAAGAAGGCCTGCGCGCCTTCGCCGAACGTCGGGCCACGGAGTTCAAGGGCCGATGAGAATCACCAGCACAACGCATGTGTCGGTGTCAGGTCGCGTAAAACGGTAACTGAGGCGACACATGCCCGAGGGGCCCCGACGTGCGGGTGCGAAAGCGAGCCCGAGAGGGGAATCGAACCCCTGACCTACGCATTACGAGTGCGTTGCTCTGCCGGCTGAGCTACCCGGGCGGGTC
>JACDEA010000019.1 GCA_013816725.1 Actinomycetota bacterium | reverse complement strand
CGACCCACGCGAACCGGTAGACCTGGTTCACCGGGACGCCGAGCACGCGGGCGACCGTCGGGTCACCGGCGGTGGCCAGCACCGCCAGGCCGAACTTCGAGCGCTTGAAGAACACGTACAAAGCGCCGGCCACGCCGGCGGCGACCACCAGCGCGACGACGCGCGACGACACGAGCGTCGCCCCGAAGACCACCACTCTCCAGTTGCCGACCGGTGATATCGCGAACTGCGTGGCCGTGCCGAACACCTGCAACTCGAGCAGGGCGAGGAACAGCGCGACGCCCAGCGTGGCGATGAGGCCGTCGAGGGGAGGGCGCTGTACCAAGGGTCGCATCACGAAGCGCTCGACTACGAGCGCGATGGCGGCACCGATCACGACGGCGACGACGAGCGTCATGAACGCGGGCAGATGCCAGCCGAACAACGGCACCCCCCTCGCGTTCCACCGCAGCGCCACGAAGAACCCGAACGCGCCGATCTCGCCCTGCGCGATCGACAGTGCGCGCGTGCACTTGAAGATCAGGACAACGCCGACCGCCATCAGCGCGTAGGCCGCGCCGCTGGACACACCGACGACGAGGTCGCCCATCTAGAAGGCGGCGGTGAAGTCGCGCTCCAACGCCCAGTGCCCGCCCTGCTCCTTGAGCACGGCGACGACGTTGGCGCCTTCGCGCACGCCCGGGCCGAAGCTGAGCGGTGCCCAGATGTCCGGCGCGAACTTGAGCGACTGCATGGCGGCCCGAAAGCCGTTCTGACCGAGGTTCTTGCCGGCGTTCTGGAGGCCGGCGCCGGCGATGCTGCCCACGCCCCACCCCACGATGCCCAGGTCGTCGGGCGTTTGTCCGGTCTGGCTCTGGTACGCCTGCTTGTAGGTGTTGGTGCGGGGATCGGACAACGGGAGCCACGGGCTGAATGCACGTGCTCCGGCCAGGGCTGTGGGGGCGACGCTGAACACGAGGTCGAAGCCCCACGAGATCGAGTTGGCGAACCACACGGGGTGGTACCCGGCGGCGAATGCCTGGTTCGCGAGCTTGGCCGCGGGCGTCGGCGCCATGTAGAGCCACGCGGCGGTGGCCCCCGACGTTGACAACGCCCGGGCCTCCGACGCGAAGTCGTTCTCTTGCCCGTCGATGGCGGCGGAGTACGTGACCTCCGCGCCCAGTTTGCCGATTTCGCTCTTGAACGCGTTGACGCCGGGGGACAGCGCCGGCGTGTTCTCGTAGACGACGGCGACCTTGGCCGCCTTGAGGACCTTCCCGAAGTAGTCGGCGATCAACTTGCCTTGGACGGCGTGATCGATGGTGACGCCGAACGTCCACGTCTGGTCTTGCTTGAGGTTGGCCGGCGTCTGGATCTCGATGTTCGGCACTTTGCGGCTATCGAGGTATTCGCCGATGGCCTGCTGGTTCTCGAGACGGTCGAGCACGACGACTGCGAATACCTTCGCTTGTTCAATGAGGAACTTGGCCTGGTCCTTGCCTACCTGCGCGCTGGACTTCGTGTCCTTGATGACCACCTCCACCTTGCGGCCGTTGATCCCGCCCTTGTCGTTGATGTACTTCCAGTAGACGTTGGCGCCCTGTTCGAAGTTGGAGGGCACGGGCGCGGCGCCGCTCAGGGGAAGGAGGTACCCGAGCTTGATGGTGCTCGCCGTCACGCCAGTCGTCGGACCTGGATCGACGGCGCCAGGCGTCGCCGCCGCGCCGGCGGCCGCGCTCGATTTCGATCTCGTTGCCCCGCCGCCGGCCGGCGAGCCGGCCGCTGCGCCCGACGCTCCGGCGATGGTGGTGTCGCTCCCCGGCGCGGCTCCACCTCCTTCCGCGACCGCCAGCGGTTCGCCTTCGGCGTTGGCGGTCGGGGCGCCTGCTGTCGTCGTCGTGCGAGGAAATCGCGCACCGCAACTGACGGCGACGAGCGCCATGGCCGCGAGGAGAACTAGGGCGCGAAAACGTGTCCGTTCAGCCACGCGGGCACTCTAGGGCGCGCAGTCAGCCGAGGCGCTCGATGATCGTGGCGTTGGCCATGCCGCCACCTTCGCACATCGTCTGCAGCCCGTAGCGGCAGTTGCTGCGCTCCAACTCGTTCAGCAGCGTGGCCATGAGCCGGGCGCCGCTGCAGCCGGTGGGATGACCCAGCGCGATGGCGCCACCATTGACGTTGACCTTGTCCATGTCTGGGTGGTGCTCCTTCTCCCACGCCAGCACCACCGACGCAAACGCTTCGTTGATCTCCACGAGGTCGATCTGGTCGAGCGCGATACCCGACTTTTCGACGATGCGCGTCGTGGCCGGGATCGGAGCGGTGAGCATGATGACCGGATCGGTGGCCGCCACGGCGAACGACACGAACCGCGCCCGGGCCCGCAGCCCGAGTTGGTTGGCCTTGTCCTCACTCATCACCAGGACCGCAGCTGCGCCGTCGGAGATCTGCGATGAGGACGCGGCCGTTACCGTGCCATCCTCCACGAACGCCGGCGGCAGCTTGGCCAGTCCCTCCAGCGTGCCGCCCCGACGCACGCCTTCATCGGCGGTGACCTCACCGAGCGCGACGATTTCGTTGTCGAACCGCCCTTCGTCGATCGCCCGCGCCGCCCGTTCGTGCGACGTCAGTGCGAACCGGTCCATTGCTTCGCGTGAGATGCCCCACTTCTCGGCAATGCGTTCGGCCGACAGGCCCTGGTGAATGAAGTCGAAGCGCCGAAGCACACGCGGGCCGTAGGCCTCGCCCGGACCCGGTTCGGTGGTCGAGCCGATCGGCACGCGGGTCATCGACTCGACGCCGGCCCCGATGACGATCTCCATGGCGCCGCTCATCACGGCTTGCGCGGCGAAGTGCACCGCCTGCTGGGCCGACCCGCACTGACGATCGACGGTCGTGCCCGGCACGGTGTCGGGGAACCCCGCGGCCAGCGCGGCGTTACGGCCGATGTTCATAGCCTGCTCGCCCACCGTCATCGTGCAACCCATCACCACGTCTTCGATCAGCGCCGGATCGAGGTCGTTGCGTTCCACGAGCGCGCGGAGCGGTTCGGCGGCCAGGTCGACGGCGTGCCAGTCGCGCAGCGCTCCGTTGCGCCTCCCGATGGGCGTGCGAACAGCGTCGACGATCACCGCGCTCGGCATGACTGTCGACAGTAGCGTTCGCCCTGATGGACACCGTGCGCCTCGGGAAGACCAACCTCGAGGTGAGCGTTGCCGGGCTGGGCTGCGGCGGGCACAGCCGGCTGGGTCAGACTCACGGCGCCACCGAAGCGGAGTCAATCGCTGTCGTGCAACGCGCGCTCGACCTCGGGATCAACTTGATCGATACGGCGCGCGCCTACGGCACCGAAGAGATCGTGGGCAAGGCCATCAAGGGCCGGCGCCATGACGTCGTGCTGTCGACCAAGGCCTTACTCGACACCGAGGACTCCTTGACGGCGTCGCTCGACAAGAGCCTGAAGCGGCTCGGCACCGATTACGTCGACGTCTTCTTCCTCCATGGGGTGACGCTCGACCAGTACCAGCGAATCGGGCCCGATTGCATCGCCGAACTGCTCGCGTTGCGTGACGCCGGGAAGCTCCGCCACCTCGCCATCAGCGAACGCTTCGCCGATGACGCAGGTCACGCCATGCTCCCGATCGCGCTGGCCGACGCGTGTTGGGACGTCGTGATGGTCGGCTTCTCGATCCTGAACCCGTCGGCCCGCACACGTGTCTTCCCGATCACCACCGAACAGGACGTCGCCGTGCTCGTGATGTTCGCGGTTCGCAAGGCGCTCAGCTCGCCCGACGAGCTGCACAAGGTCCTGGCGTCGGTCGCCCATCGTGAGGACGCGCTTGACTTTCTCGTCGACATCGTCGACGCCGCGTACCGCTTCGCCCGCCACGAGCCGGGTACCGACGTGGTCCTCACCGGGACGGGCAACGTCGCCCACCTGGAGAGCAACGTGGAGTCGATCAACCGCCGTCCCCTCTCGGGGGCGTACCTGGCCCGCCTGGAAACGCTGTTCAGAAACGTCGACACGCTGACCGGCAACTAACCCTTGACCGAAACGGGAACCTGTTCTAGCTTGCGTTTGCCACTGCGATTCCGCGTTCGCTAATGCAAACGGTCTTGGTATCAAACAGAAGGAGTTAGCCCCGGTGAAGCTCGACCTGCTCTACGAGATCGACGTCCCCAAGCCGTGGAACGACGGTCCCCATCCCTACGGCCAGCGCATCGCCGAACAGCGCGCCTACAAGGAGGCCTTCGAGCAGATCAAGCTGGCCGACACCCTCGGCTTCCACACGTCGTGGCACGTCGAGCACCACTTCCGGGAGGGCCGCAGCCACTCGCCGGCGCCCGAGGTGATCATCGGCGCGCTGAGCCAGTGCACCGAGAACATCCGCCTGGGCTTCGGCGTCACGTTGATGCCTCACGCGTTCACGCCCCCGATGCGCGTGGCCGAGAAGGTCGCCACCGCCGACATCCTGAGCGGCGGCCGGATCGAGTGGGGCACCGGCCGGTCGACCCCCATGGAGCAGATCGCATTCGGCGTCGACCGCGAAGCGTCACGCGACCAGTGGCAGGAAGCGATTCAGGCGGTTGTCGGCATGTGGGAGAGCGAGTACTTCGAGTTCCACGGCAAGTACCTCGACTTCCCGCGCCGCATGGTGACGCCCAAGCCCGTCCAGGACCCGCATCCCCCCGCGTGGATGGCGGCGACGTCCGACGGCAGCGCGGCCGTCGCCGGCTCGCTCGGTCTGGGGCTCCTCTCGTTCTCCATCCTCCAGCCCATTCAGAAGATGGCCAAGCACATCCAGCAGTACCGCGAAGGAGCGGCCAACCCGAAGCCGATCACGCGTGTCACCACCAACAAGGTGGCCGCCTACACGTTGGTGCACTGCGCCGAGACGATGGAGCAGTGCGAGAAGAACGGCATCTGGGACTCGGTGTGGTGGTGGTACAAGAACCTGGCCGAGTTCACGATCCAATGGGAACTCCCGCACATGTCGCAGGAGGAGCACGACGCCATTTTCCCTTTGCTGCGCCAGCAGGCCGAGGGCAAGCTCGACCCGCACATCTTCAACGACGCCGACATGATCGTCGTCGGCGACCCCGAGCAGTGCTTCGAGAAGATGGTGAAGTACGAGGAACTCGGGGTCGACGAGCTGATCTGCTACGTGCAGTTCGGGTCGCTGCCGCACGAGTCGATCATGAAGACGATCCAGATCCTCGGTGAGGAGATCATTCCCAAACTGGCCAAGCGGGAGATCGAAGTAGAGGCCACCGTTGTCCACCCGTCGACCGACACGTCGCCCGCCTACCTCGAAGGCGTGAAGGGGTTCATCGATTGACGCGGTCCGACGACTCCGACGTTCCCGACTATCCGGCCCGCCTCCGGCTCGACGGTAAGCGGGTCGTCGTCATCGGCGCCGGGCAGGGGATCGGCCGTCAGGCCACCCACGCGATGGCCCAAGCCGGGGCCAGCACGTTCTGCGTCGACCTCGATGAGGACCTGGCGACAGACATCGCCAAGGAAGTCGGCGGCACGGCGTGGTCGGGTGACGCCACGCAGCGCGAGTCGGCGACGCGACTGTTCGCCGACGCCTCTGACGCGCTGGGCGGGATCGACGGTGTCGTCGACATCGTGGGCATGGCGCGGTACGCGGCGCTGGCGGACGTCGACGACGACAACTGGAACTGGCACTTCGACATCGTGCTGCGCCACGCGTTCCTGGCCATGCAGCTCGGCGCCGCGGCCATGAAGGCCACAGCGGCCGAGAGCGGGAACAGAGCAAAGCCGGGTGGCGGTGGCGCCATGGTGTTCGTGGCGTCGGTGTCCGGCATCACCGCGGCGCCGATGCACGCGGCGTACGGCGCGGCCAAGGCCGGGTTGATCGCTCTGGTGAAGTCGGCCGCGGTCGAGCACGGCAAGGACAACATCCGCGTGAACGCGGTGGCGCCGGGAATGGTGTGGACGCCGCGGGTGTCGGCCTACGTCGACGACGCCGGCAAGAAACGTAACGAGGACAACACGCCGTTGCGCCGGGTTGCGTTGCCGGCCGACATCGCCGGTCCGCTGCTCTTCTTCATGTCCGACCTGGCTGGCTACGTCACCGGCCAGACGCTGATCGTCGACGGCGGGGTGGCGGCCAAGTTCCCGTACCCCATGCCGGGGCAGTAGCGCGCTCGTGGCCCGCCCGGCGCCCGCGGTCGACCGCACCGTCGCCCTCCTGAACTTTCTGGCTGCTCATCCGGGCGAGCCGTGGTCGCTGTCGGAGCTGGCGCGCCGCGTGGGGCTGAACAAGGCCACGGCCCACGCCATGCTCACCACGCTCACCGACGCCGGCTACGTGCTGCGGCATCCGGTCGACAAGACCTTCATGCTGGGGCCGGCGGTGATCGCCGTGGGCAACGCCGCCGCCGCCCGCCAGTTCGAGGTGGTCGACTTCGCCCGCGGCGAGATGGAGGCACTGGCCGACGAACTGGCCGTGCGCTGCATCGCCAGCGCGGCCATCGGCGAGGAGATCGTGTTCCTCGCCGCGTCGGGCGACCCGCAACCGTTCGGGCTCCACGTCGTCATCGGCCAGCGCGTGCCGCTGGTCCCACCGCTTGGGACCGTCTTCGTGGCCTGGTCGGCACCCGCCGACATCGACGACTGGCTGCGCCGCCTGGGGCCCAACGCCGGCGACGCCGAGCTGCAGCGGTTCCGCGACGCGGTGGAGACCGTCCGCCGGCGGGGTTACTCGTTGGGGCTCGAAGTTCCCGCGGCCCGGGGCCTGATGGACTTCGAGGGCGACAGTCGGGGGGCGTTCACCGAGTTGGGCCACCGCGAGTACGTGCTGCTCGAGCTGGAGCACTCAGCCAGCTACCGGCTCAGTCACATCGCCGCGCCGGTCTTCGGACCTGATGGTCGCGTGGCGCTGTCGCTGAACCTCATTGGGTTCCGCCACGAGCTGCGGGCCGAGCAGGTTCCCGAACTGGCCGCCCGTCTCACCGAAGCGACGGCGCGCATCACCAAGGCCATCCACGGCAAGGCGCCGTGACCAGCGACCTCGCCGGCCGCGTCGCCATCGTCACGGGATCGGCCAGCGGCATCGGCGCAGCAACGGTGCGGCTGTTCGAGGCAGCCGGCGCCCAGGTTGTCGGCGCCGACATCGCTGACGGCGTCGACGTGTGCGATCGCGCAGCAGTCGATGCCCTCGTCGGCGACACCGTCGCCACCCATGGTCGTGTCGACGTGCTGGCCAACGTGGCCGGGATCTACGCGCGAGGCGACGTGTTGTCGCTCACCGACGAAGACCTCGACCGCATGATGGCGGTGAACCTGAAAGGAACGCTCTACTGCTGCCAGGCCGCGGCCAAGGTCATGATCGAGCAGGGCAGCGGCAGCATCGTCAACGTGGCGTCGGGCGCGGTGGACTCCGGCGCCACCGGCACCGCCGCCTACGCGATGAGCAAGGCCGCCGTCGTACAGCTCACCCGCAATCTGGCCACCGAGGTGGGACGTAAGGGAGTGCGGGTCAACGTCGTGGCCCCGGGCTGGATCGCCACGCCGATGACCGCGGCGACGGGCGACGCCGAGGCCATGGCGGCGCTGATGCGCAAGGTGCAGCCGATCGGGCGCGTCGGCCAGCCCGAGGACATCGCCGCGTCGATCCTCTTCCTGGCGTCGGACGCCTCGTCGTTCATGACCGGCCAGATCCTGCGCCCCAACGGCGGCGTCCAGATGCCGTGGTAGATCCGGCTGGCGAGCGCACGATCCCGGCGGTCGTCGAGGCGGCGGCCGCGGCCTACGACGACGCCGAGGCGCTGGTCGACGGGCCGGACGTTCGGATGCACTTCGCCGGGCTCGGCCGGGCAGTGCGGCAGGCGGCGCACAACGCGGTGGCCCACGGCGTTCACCACGGCGACCGAGTCGCAATCTGGGCGCCGAACATCTGGCAGTGGGTGATCGCCGCGCTCGGCGTGTCGGCGGCCGGCGGCGTGCTCGTCCCGATCAACACCCGGTTCAAGGCCGACGAGGCGAATTACATCATCGACAGGAGCGGGGCCAAGCTCGTTCTCACGGTCGGTGAGTTCCTGGGCGTCGACTACCAGGCCATGTGCGGCGGAATGTTGCTGGACGACTTTCTCGAGGCCGAAGCGCCTGCCGTCGACCTCCCGACCGTGCACCCCGAGGACCTCTCGGACGTCATTTTCACCAGCGGCACCACGGGCAAGCCCAAGGGCGTGACCGCGACGCATGCGCAGACGACGCGTGTGTTCGCCGAGTGGAGCGGCATCCTCGGGCTGCGCGCCGGCGACCGCTATTTGATCGTCAACCCGTTCTTCCACACGTTTGGGTACAAGGCGGGAATCGTCGCCGCGATCATGCGGGGCGCCACCGTCCTGCCCCACGCGGTGTTCGATCCGGTGAGCGTGATGGAGAGAGTGGCGGCCGAGAGAGCGACCGTGCTGCCGGGGCCGCCCGCGCTGCATCAGCAGATCCTCGACCATCCGGACCGCCGCGACTACGACCTGTCATCGCTGCGGCTGTGCGCCACGGGCGCGGCAGTCATCCCCGTCGAGATGATCCGCCGCATGCGCGACGAACTGACCTACGAGACGATCATCACCGCCTACGGCCTTACGGAATGCACTGGCACGGCGACGATGTGCCGACCGGATGACGACGCCGAGACGATCGCGACCACGAGCGGCCGGGCCATCCCCGACGTCGAAGTCCGGATTGCCGACGACGGCGAGATCCTCGTGCGGGGCTACAACGTCACCGCCGGTTACCTCGATGACCCCGAGGCCACCGCCGAGGCGATCGATCCCGACGGCTGGCTTCACACCGGCGATGTCGGCACGATGGACGACCGCGGCTACATCAAGATCACCGACCGCAAGAAGGACATGTTCATCGTCGGCGGATTCAACGCCTACCCGGCCGAGATCGAGCAGGTCCTCACGCACCATCCTTCCGTGAGCCAGGTTGCCGTCGTCGGCATGTACGACGACCGCCTCGGCGAGGCGGGCCGGGCGTTCGTCGTCCCGCGCGCCGGCACCTCGATCGACGGGGACGAACTGATCGCGTGGGCTCGCGAGCGGATGGCCAACTACAAGGTGCCGCGGCGCGTCGACGTCGTCGACGCGCTGCCACTGAACGCCAGCGGCAAGGTCCTCAAGTACGTCCTTAGATCGCGAGGGAAGTCGTAAATGCGCGCAGTCGTCTACAACGGGCAGGGCATCGAGGTCAGGAAGGACGTCGAGGTGCGCGACCCGCGGCCTACCGAGGTCAAGGTGAAGATCGGCGCCGCCGGCCTCTGCCACAGTGATCTCAGCGTGATCGAGCGGGTCATCGAGTACCCGGCGCCAGCGGTGCTGGGCCACGAAGGCGCCGGCGTCGTGGAGGCCGTGGGGGCTGCGGTCACCGAGGTCAAGCCGGGCGATCACGTCGTGCTGACCACGCTGGCCAACTGCGGGCGGTGCTCGGCATGTGCCCGCGGGATCCCGACCCAATGCCGCGCCAGTCTGGGCCGCATCAGCAAGGCGTTCACCGTGGGCGACACCCCCGCGTACAACTTCGCCGGCACGTCGGTCTTCGCCGAGTCCACCGTGGTGCAGGCGGTGCAGGCGATCAAGATCCCCGACGACATTCCATTCACGGCCGCCTGCCTCATCGGTTGCGGTGTACTCACCGGCGTCGGCGCCGCGCTCAACCGGGCGAACATCAAGCCCGGGCAGACCGTCGCCGTCTTCGGCATCGGCGGCATCGGCCTCAACGTCATCCAGGGCGCCCGCATCGCCGGCGCCGGGCGCATCATCGCCGTCGACCTGTTGGCGGGGAAGGAAGCGTTGGCCCGGCGGTTCGGCGCTACCGACTTCATCTCCGACGGCGACGGTGAGGTGCCGCCGGTCGACTGGTCCTTCGAGTGCGTCGGGCACCCCGCCGTGGTTCGCCGGGCCGTCGACGCGCTCGACTGGGGGGGCACCTGCGTGGTCCTCGGCGTGCCGCCACCCGGGGCCGAGGTCAGCATCCCGATCAACCACCTGGCCTACGTCGACCGCGGGATCATCGGCTGCCGCTACGGCTCGGCCCGCCCCCATCACGACGTGCCTTTGATGATCGACCTCTACCGCCGCGGCGAGTTGTTGCTCGACGAACTGGTTTCGCGCACGTATCCGCTGGAGGACGTCGAACTGGCCATCGCCGACCTCAAGTCCGGCGCGCTGGCCCGAGGAGTGCTGCAGCCATGACTGTTTCAGCCATGACCCTGTGGGAACTGATCGAGCGGCGCGGCGGCCAGTCGCCGGACGGGCTGATGCTGGTCGACGAGAACGAGCGCATCATGACGTTCGCCGACTACCGGGACGCGTGCGAACGGGCCGCTGCCGGACTGGTCGAACACGGCGTCGGGCCTGGCGTGAACGTCTCGTGGCAGTTGCCCACGTGGATCGAGTCGTTCGTGCTCGTCGGCGCACTGTCGCGGTTGGGCGCGGTGCAGAACCCGATCCTGCCCATCTACCGAGCCAAGGAGGTCGGCTTCTGTCTGCGGCAGACGGAGGCCCGCCTCATGATCGTGCCCTCGACGTGGCGCGGGTTCGACTACGCGGCGATGGTCCGCGACATCGGCGTGGCCGACGTGCTGGTGTGCGACGGTGAGTTGCCCGACGGCGACCCGGCGTCGCTGCCGCCGGTAACCAGTGGCGACGACGACGCCGTGCGCTGGCTGTTCTTCTCGTCGGGCACGACGGCCGATCCCAAGGGCGCCAAGCACACGGACGCCACGATCGCCGCCGGTGCCCGAGGGATGGTCGAAGGCCTCGAGCTGACAGCCGCCGACCGCCATGGGTTTGTGTTCCCGTTCACCCACATCGGCGGCGCCAACCTTCTCTTCGCCGGTCTCGAGACGGGGCTCACCCATTACATCGTCGAAGCGTTCGATCCCGCGGTCGTGATCCCGTTCTTCCAGAAGCACGACGTGACGCTGGCCGGAGCCGGCACGTTCTTCCACCAGACGTATCTCGCCGCGCAACGCGAGCAGCCGGGGACACCGCTCTTCCCCAGCATCCGCGCTTTCTCGGGCGGCGGCGCACCCAAGCCGCCGCAGCTGCACTACGACATGGCCAAGGAGATGGGCGGCGTCGGGATCGTCGCCGGCTACGGCCTGACCGAGGCGCCCATCCTCACCATGTGCAATGTGAACGACCCTCCCGACAAGCTGGCCAACACCGAAGGCCGGCCCAGCCCCGGTGTCGACCTCAAGATCGTCGACGGCGAGATCCGGGCCAAGGGCCCTCAGGTGTGCAAGGGCTACCTCGACAGCGCGCTCGATGCTGACGCCTTCGACGACGATGGCAATTTCCGGACCGGCGACCTCGGCGTGCAGGATGACGGTGGCTGGCTCACGATCACCGGCCGGGTGAAGGACGTCATCATCCGCAAGGGCGAGAACATCTCGGCCAAGGAGATCGAGGACATGCTGTTCGGGCACGACAAGGTCGACGACGTCGCCGTGATCGGATTGCCCGACCCCTCGTCGGGGGAGCGGGCCTGCGCGGTCGTCGTCGGCGACATCACGTTCGCCGAGATGGTCGGCTACTTGAAGGAGCAGGGCCTGATGACCCAGAAGCTGCCCGAGCAACTCGAACGTGTCGACGCGCTGCCCCGCAACGCCACCGGGAAGATCCTCAAGTTCGAGTTGCAGGATCGCTTCAAGTGAGCGGCGTCGCCGTCGTCACCGGCGCGGGGAGCGGCGTAGGAAAGGCCACCGCGGCGCGGCTGGAGAAGGACGGCTTCGCCGTCGCCGGGCTCGACATCAAGAACGCGCCCTACCAGTGCGACGTGAGCGACGAAGACCAGGTCGCTGCCGCCATCGCCCAGGTCGCGGCGGACCTCGGGCGGCCGACGGTGCTCTGCAACGTGGCCGGGATCGGGCGCTTTCAACACACCGCCGACGCCACCCTCGACGACTGGAACCGCACGATCGCCGTCAACCTCACTGGCACCTTCCTGATGTGCCGGACCGCGCTCCCGTACCTGCTCGACGGCGGCGGAGCGATCGTCAACGTGGCGTCCACGGCCGGAGTTATGGGACAGCCCTACAGCGCGGCATACTGCGCGTCGAAGGGCGGCGTCGTGCAGCTCACCAAGGCGTTGGCCGTCGAGTACCTCGAGCGCGGCGTGCGGGTCAACGCGGTGGCGCCCGGCGGGGTCGACACGCCGCTGCTGGGATCGTTCATGCCACCGGAGGACGGTTCGCGTCGCCTGCTCGCCCGGCTCATGACGCCGATGGGTTTCTGTACGGCCGACGAAGTGGCCGGCATAATCGCCTTCCTCGCCGGTCCGGACTCGCGCTACATGAGCGGTTCGATCGTCTCGTTCGACGGCGGCCTCACCGCGTGACGGTCGTGATCCAGGGGCGCCAGCTCACGATGCCGGTCGTGATCCGCAAGGCGCAGTCGTGGGCGGCGCAGTACCGGGTCGACAAGGAGCGGGCGCAGGCGCTCGTGCCGGCGCCGCTGGTGGCGACCGGCCTCGTCTCACTCGCCTTCGTTCGCTACGAGGAGGGCGACCTCGACGCCTACAACGAGTTCGGCGTCGCGCTGATGGTGAAGGACGTCCAGGGCGCGAAGCTGGCGTCGTACATCCACCGTCTGCCGGTGAACCAGAGCTTCACGTGCGAAGCCGGCCAGCGGATCTGGGGCTACCCGAAGTGGGTGACCGACGTCGACATCGACGGTCGCGGGTCGGTGCGCGTCGAGGAACAGGTGTCGCTCTCGGTCGGACGCGGGTGGTTTCCGATCCCACTCCCGGCAGTGCCGACGTACTCCAACCACGACGGCGTGCTGCGCCGCACGGAGTGGGAAGTCGACGCGAAGGGCGTGCGGGCTCGGCTGGGGGGCGCGCGGCTGTCCCTCGGTGAGGGCGAATTGGCCGACGAGATCCGATCGCTGGGCCTCCCGAAGCGGGCTTTCATGACGACGACCATTCCGTCGTTCAAGGTGAAGTTCTGCCCGGCCGAGGTCGTCGGTTAGTGCGGCTCGATCTGTCGGCCGAGCAGGTCGCGCTGCGCGACCAGTTGCGGGCCTATTTCGCGGCGATGCTGCCCGACGAAGTGCGGTTCGCTCTCGGCGCGCCGGGGGAGGGCGGCGAGCTGTATCGCGAGCTGATTCGCAAGATGGGCGCCGACGGGTGGCTCGGCATCGGTTGGCCGGTCGAGTACGGCGGGCAAGACCGTCCGGCCACCGACCAGTTCATCTTCTACGACGAGGCGCAGCGGGCCGGCGCGCCCATGCCGATGGTCACCCTCAACACAGTCGGCCCGATGCTCATGAGGTACGGGAGCGACGAGCAGAAGGCGTACTTCCTGCCCCGCATTCTGGCCGGCGACGTGATGGTCGCCATCGGTTACAGCGAAGCCGAGGCGGGCACCGACCTGGCGGCGCTGCGGACGCGCGCTGTGCGCGACGGCGACCAGTACGTCATCAACGGCAGCAAGGTGTTCACGAGCGCGGCGCACGAGGCCGAGTGGATCTGGCTCGCGGTTCGCACGGATCTCGACGCGCCCAAGCACAAGGGCATCTCGATCGTCCTCGTTCCGACCGAGACGCCCGGCGTGTCGGTCACGCCGATCCACACGGTCGGTGGCATGCGCACGAACGCGACCTACTACGAGGACGTGCGCGTCCCGATCACCAACCTCGTCGGGGAGGAGAACGGCGGCTGGTCGATGATCACCGGCCAGCTCAACCACGAACGGGTGGCGCTGGCCGCGTGGGGTGGGCTGGCCCATCGGTTGTGGACCGACACGCGCGACTTCGCCCGCTCGACCGGCAGCCTGGCCAACGAGTGGGTACGGCTCGACCTGGCCAAGACCTACGCGCAGCTCTCGGCCATGAGCCTCCTCAACTGGCGCATGGCTTGCGCCGTGGCCGCCGGCACGCTGACGCCGGCCGACGCGTCGTCGGTCAAGGTGTTCGGCACCGAAGCGGTCGTCGACGTGTATAAGACGCTGCTCGGCATCGTGGGCGCCGGCGGGTACATCCGCA
>JACDEA010000394.1 GCA_013816725.1 Actinomycetota bacterium | reverse complement strand
CCGGTGGTGTGGGCGCTGCGGGCGGCGCTGCTGGTGTTGCCGCTGGCGCTCGGCGCGCTGGCCTGGCGGTTGTGCTCCGACCTGGTGGCGGCCGACAGCCAGGCGTAGAACAGCGTGACCGCGGCGACCACCGTCGCCGCACCGCCGGCGCCCCACATCACCGCGCCGGCCACCTGCTGGCGAACCAGCGGCTCGTGATAGACGGCGTACCAGCGCGTGGTGCTCAGCGTCATTCCCAGGCCGAGCACCATGACCGGCAGCGAGGCGGCGAACAACACCACGATGTTCTCGCCCCGGATCGGCGACGTGAGCGCGAACCAGAACGCCATCGCCGCGGCGACGAACAGCACGTGCTCGACCCCGTGCACGGCGGCGACGCGGACGGCGCGCTCGTAGAGCACGGGCGCGTGCCAGGCCACGACGACCACCGGGAGGACGGCGGCGGCCGCGGTCACGACCCACCGGAGCAGGACGCGGCGCGGGAGGGCGACGCCGAGGAGCGGGCCGGCGAGGTTCAACAGGGCGACGTGCTGTGCCATGTGTACGACCTGGCGTCGCTCGGCCAAGGCGTCGACCGGGGGGGCCAGCGCGAGAAGTGCGACGACCAAGCCAGCGAACAGCGGGCCTCTACGCACAGGGGTGCACGAACAGCACGAAGCTGCCCTCCAGCGCGATGAGCGCCAGGTTCGTCACGTTCAGGATCACGCCCAGGCGGGCCAGGAACAGGCGGGCGTCGCCACCGCCCAGCCGCAGCCGCCACGACAGCAAGGTGTGACGGGCGACGACGACGAGGGTCGCCGCGGTCAGGCCGTGCATGGCCCACAGCGCGCTGCGGTGTTCACACGTCAACGGCGCCAGCGCCGCCGTGCCCGTCAAGTGCACTAGCCACGTGGCTATCCCGCCGAAGACGATGTACCAGGTCACCCGAAGCGGACCGACACATACAGCGACGCGAACACGAAGATCCAGACGACGTCGACGAAGTGCCAGTACAAGGCGAAGACGTCGAGCGTGAGATGGCGGCGTTCGTCGACCTTCCCCAGCGCGACCTTCAGCTGCACGACCGCGCTCATGGCCAGGCCCATGGCCACGTGCAGCCCGTGCAGGCCGGTGACCGCGTAGAAGCTCGACGCGTAGGCGTTGTCCCGGAAGGCGAACGGAAGGTCGCGGTACTCGAGAACCTGATTGACGAGGAAGGCCAGGCCCAGTACGAAACTGGCGGCCAGGGCAACACGCGCCGTCCTGGTGCGGCCGTCGCCGACGGCCCGCTCGGCGATCACCAGCGGCGCGCTGGACGCGAGCAGCGCGACGGTGAACACGATGATCCGGGCGCCGACGTGGGGCGCTTCGATGCCGCCTTGTGGCCACTCCCGCGATGTGGCCCGCAAGAAGAAGTTGGCCGACAGCAGCGTGGCGAACACCGTCGCCTCGGTCATGATCAGCACGACCATTCCCCACCATGCGGGCGGACGCGTACGGGGGACGGCGAGTCTCGTGGTCATGTGTTTCTCCGGTCGGCTCCGTCGCCGTGTCCGACTCCGTTGTCGCCGTTGTCGCCGCTGTCTCCCTCAGTACGCCACGCCCACCACACCAACCCCACGACGCCGGCACCGACGCCGAGGGCCAGCACCAGCGCCGCCTTGATCAGCAGGCCGAAGAAGAACACGGCCACGCCGAACGCGACGAGGAACGGCAGGTAGGTGTCCTCGGGGACGACGGCGTGGCCCTCGGGCGTACCTTCGAGGCCGCCGCCGACCGGCGTGTCGCGTCCGGTCGTTCCCGCCGTCGCGCCGATCGCCTGCGGCTCCCACAGCGGGTGGCGGCTGGTCACGACGGGGACGTCTTTGAAGTTGTAGTCGGGCGGCGGCGACGTCGTGGCCCACTCGAGTGTGTCGGCGCCCCAGGGGTCGTTGGCCGCGTTCACCGGTCGACCTCGGGCGCGCACGACCGCCAGCAGCGTGAGCCCGGTGCCCAGGCCGAAGACGATGCCACCGACCGTCGCCAGCAGGTTGAGGCTGCCCCACCCCGCCCCGCGCGGGTACGTGTAGAAGCGACGGGGCATCCCCAGGAATCCGAGGATGTGCATCGGGAAGAACGTGACGTTGAAGCCCACGAACATCACCCAGAAGCTGGCCTTGCCCAGCGCCTCGCTCAGCGCGCGGCCCGTCATCTTGGGCCACCAGTAGTAGATGGCGCCGAAGATCGGGAACACGACGGCGCCGTTGAGCACGTAGTGGAAGTGGGCCACGATGAAGTAGCTGTCGTGGACCTGCCAGTCGAACGGCATCACCGCGACCATGACCCCGGTTATGCCGCCGAGCAGGAAGATGAGCAGGAAGCCGAGCGAGAAGAGCATCGGCGTCGTGAACCGGACGCGGCCGCGCCACATCGTGGCGATCAGCGCGAAGAACAGCACGCCGTTGGGGACGGCGATTATCTGGCTGGCGGCGGCGAAGAATGACATCGCCAACGCCGGCATGCCGGTGGCGAACATGTGGTGGACCCACACGCCGAAGCTGATGAAGGCGATGGCGATCAGCGAACTGACCACCCACAGGTAGCCGGCCAACCGTCGCTTGCTGAAGACCGGGATCATGGTGGCGACCATGCCTGCGGCGGGCAGGAACAGGATGTACACCTCGGGGTGACCCCAGAACCAGAAGAGGTGCTGGTAGAGCAGCGCGCTGCCGCCCTTGGTGGCGTCGTAGAACGCGGTGCCGAAAAGGCGGTCGGCCTCGAGCAACCCGGCGGCGACGGTCAACGCGGGAACGGCGAAGACGACCATGAACGCCATACCGACGATCGACCACACGAACACCGGAAGGCGGTTGACGCTCATGCCCGGCGCGCGCATCTTGAACACCGTCACGATGAAGTTG
>JACDEA010000393.1 GCA_013816725.1 Actinomycetota bacterium | reverse complement strand
TAGTCGTAGTCGCCCGGCCCGTCGCCGGTGGCGGCCCGCCGTTCCTCGCGGAACGCGCGGGCGACCTCGTAGCGGTGGTGCCCGTCGGCGACGATCACCGGTGATCCGGCCAGGTGGTGGCGCACCGCGGCGATCTGATCCTCGTCGCTGACCGTCCAGCATTCGTGGACCACACCGTCGTCGTCGGTCGCAACGGCGGTCGCCGGCCCCGCCGACTCCAGGAGGTCGGTGAGGCCCGGCGTGGGCGCCAGGCCCCATATGGGCGAGACGTTCGTCCGGCACGTGCGCAACAAGTTGAGTCGGTCGTCCTTGGCCTTGGGCGTGGTGTGCTCGTGGGGGAGCAGCGCGCCGTCGGCGATCTCCAGCGCGCCGAGAACGCCCAGGGTCTGCCGCGATCGGCCGCTTTCGTCGGTGTACCGCATGCGGCACGCGGTCAGCGTGGGCGCGCCGTCGCTCCGCAGGACACCCTGGCTGGTCCACTCGTCGAGGAGGCAGCGGGCGCTGGCGTAGCGATCCGTGGTGCCGTGCTCCTGCGGGACTTCGATCCGCACCGCGTTGTGCGGGCTGCGGGACTCGAGTTCCTTGCGCGTGGTCTCGTCGACCACGTCATAGGGCGGTGCGATGAGCGCGGAAATGTCGGGACCTTCGCTGTATCGCAGACCGCGGAAGCTGATGAAGTCGGGCACCAGGGCGGCGAATCTACCCGGGGTGTACAGGTCGGCCGCCCGCCGGCCTGTCAGGATGACCGCTTGGCGTGGGTTCTCGATCTCGACGGCGTCGTCTGGCTCGACGGCGTGGCCGTGGCCGGCGCCGCCAACGCGGTCGCCCGGCTGCGATCGTCGGGTAACAAGGTGCTGTTCCTCACCAACAACTCACGCCCAACCGTGGGCGAACACCTGAGCCGGCTGCGCCAGATAGGTGTGCCGGCAGGCGACGCCGACATCCTCACCTCGGCCCACGCGGCGGCGTCCATGCTCGAGCCGGGCAGCTCAGCGCTGGTGTGTGCCGGCCCCGGCGTCACCGAAGCGCTCACCCGCCGCGGGGTCCGGGCGGTGCGGGCCGGGCGGGTTGACGCGGTGATCGTCGGGCTGCACAACGACTTCGACTACGACCGGCTCACTGCCGCGTGCCGGGCCGTCCTCAACGGCGCCCGCTTGATCGGCACCAACGCCGACCCCACCTACCCGACGCCTACGGGGCCGATCCCCGGGGGCGGCGCGCTCCTCGCCGCAGTGGCCTACGCGACTGGCGCCGACCCCGAGCTAGCGGGCAAGCCGAACAAGCCGGTCGCCGCGCTCGTGGCCGAGCGGGTCGGTCGGGTCGAGGTAGTCGTGGGGGACCGGGCCTCCACCGACGGCCGCCTGGCCCGGGTACTCGGCGCGCAGTTCGCCCTGGTGCTCAGCGGGGTGACCGGTCCCGACGACCTGCCGGTCGAACCGGCGCCCGACATCGTCGGCGAGAACCTGGCCAGCGTGGTCGCCGGCTACCTGGCCGGGGCGTAGTTCCCGGATTTCACGCGGCCGGTCGAGCGCCACAGCAGTCCGGCCAGCACGCCGAACGCGAAACCGCCGACGTGGGCGGCCCACGCCACGCCCGGCGCGGTGAGGAGGAACTGCGACACGAACCAGAACCCCAACAACCACTTGGCTGAGATGCGGCGGATGAAGGGGATGAAGAAGATGATCAGCGTGACGATGCGGACGTTCGGAAATAGCACGAAGTAGGCCCCCATCACGCCGGCGATGGCGCCCGACGCTCCCACCACCGGTACCACGCTGCCTGGCTCGATCAATACGTGGGCGGCCATGGCCACGAGGCCCGCCAGCAGGTAGAAGCCGAGGTACCGCAGCGGGCCGCGGGCGTTTTCGATGTTGTTGCCGAACACCCAAAGGAACAGCATGTTGCCGCCCAGGTGCAGCAGGCTCCCGTGCAGGAACATCGAGTACAGGACCGACAGCCAGATGTTCTTTCCCGGTTCGCAGGTGGGTGTCTCGCTCACCACCGAGGCGCGGGGCGACGCGCACACCTGGGCGACCGCACCGGGGCCGAACTCCTGGGCCACCTCGTCACGGGTGAGGGCCCGGCGCGAGGTCAGTTCCTTGGGGATGGCGGCGTTCTGGAGGCTGAACCGCACCTCCGAGACCTGGCGAGCCTGGGGGTCGTAGACCTTGCTGGACTGAGCCTGTTGGATCCCGAAATAGACGAAGACGCAGGCCCCGATGAGCAGCAGGGTGACCAGCGCTCGCCGCGCCGTCGGGTTGTCGTCGCGCAGCGGCAACATCGCGACAGACCCTACCCACCGTCGGTGCGTACTTTTGCAAGCAGGCGCGGGAATTGCGTAAAGTTCCAGGCATGCCCCAGAGCGACTTGTGGAAGCGATATCTCGACGCCGGTATGGAGTTCTCGCACATAACCCGGTCCCGGGCGGAGAGCATCGTGAAGGATCTGATCAAGGCGGGCGAGGTCCAACGCGAGCAGCGCCAGCAGCGGATCGAGGAGCTTCTCGACCGCAGCCGCAAGAACACCGAGGACCTGATGGGCGCCGTCCGCAAGGAGCTCAGCCAGCAGCTGTCATCGCTCGGCGTGGTCACCAAGGCCGACTTCGCCAAACTGGAAGCCAAGCTCGACGCGCTGGCCAAGAAGTCGGCCGCCGTCCCGACCAAGTCCGCTTCGGCGGCGCCGGCGCCGGCCAAGCCGAAGGCGCAGAAGGCCGCCGCGGCCAAGAAGGCTTAACGGCTCGTTCGCGGCTTGACCGCGAGCTGGTTCGGCGCGGCCTGGCCGCGACGCGGAGCGAAGCGCAAGAGGCCATAGCTGCTGGGCGGGTGCTGGTGGGCGGCGCGCCGGCGACGTCGGCCGCTCGGCTGGTGCTGCCCGGCGACGCCGTCACCG
>JACDEA010000018.1 GCA_013816725.1 Actinomycetota bacterium | reverse complement strand
GGCCGAGCCGGCCGACCAGGTTGCCGATGCCATCGCGATCCTGGCCGCGGGACTGCCCGAGGCCCGCATCCTCCCTGCGCTGCGGCGGGGCAACGTCCTCGGCGCGCTCGACATGGGCCTGGCTCCCGGAGTGCTTCCCGGGCGGGTGAGCCTCGACGACGGCCGCCACTGGTTCGATCAGGAGTGGGGCACGGTTCCGGAGATCCGCGGCAGCGACGCGCTGGGCATCCTGGCGGCCGCGGCCGAAGGCAAGGTGCAGGCGTTGGTTCTGCTCGGCGCCGACCCGCTGGCCGACGTCCCCGACCGTGAACTGGCGCGCCGGGCGATGAGCGGCGCGGGGTCGGTGATTGCGGTCGACGTCTTCGCCAACCCCTCGCTGGACCACGCCGACGTCGTTCTTCCCGCCGCCGCGTTCGCCGAGCGCCCGGGTACGACGACGAACATCGAGGGCCGGGTCAGCCGCCTTGGGCAGAAACTCACGCCGCCCGGGGTCGCCTGGCCCGACTGGATGATCGCCGCCGAGTTGGCCGCCCGTCTCGGCGGCCCGTTCGCCACTGAAACGATCGACGACCTCACCGAGGAGATACAGCGGATGGCGCCGTCGCACGCCGGCGTCACGGGCGCGTTGCTCGGTTCCCGCGAATTCCGCGACGGCGTGATTCCGCCCTTGGCCGAGGCGCCGGCGAGGGCCGAGCCGATGCCGGCCAGCGACACCGGCGGGCACGGCGCGGTGCAGGACGCCGGCGGGCTGGATCCCGTCGCCACGCCGGGGGTGCTCGAGGTCGAAGACCAGGGCGCGCCCGTGATGGCGATCGCCCCGGAGAACACGCCCGAGCCCAGCGCACCCGAACCGTCGGCCGAGCGGCCGCCCCTACTCACGTATTCGCCCGAGCCCACGGAGCCGGTGGTCGCGCCACACGACGCCTACGCCCTTCGGCTCGTGTCGTCGCGCGTCCTCTATGACAACGGCACGCTCGTGCAGCAGTCGTCGTCCATGGCGCCCCTGGCCAAGGACCCCGACGTCCACGTCAACCCCTACGACCTGGAGCGCCTGGGCGTGCGTTCGGGCGGCAGCGTGCGGCTCATCGGGCGCACGCGCTTGGTCGTGACCGCGGTGGCCGACGAGACCGTGCCCCGCGGGAATGCCTACGTGCCGTTCAACAACGGTGGCCTCGGTGCCGCCGACCTCATCGACGCGGCGGCGTCGTCGAACGACGTGCGCATGGAGACGCCGTGAGTTCGTTGTTGGCCGCCGGCGACCCGCTGTTCCGAAACGGCGTCGACCTCGTGGTCCTCATCGTGGTCCTCATCAAGACGGTGGCCACGTTCGCCATCTTGATGGTCGCCGTCATGTTCATGGTGTGGTTCGAGCGCAAGGTCATCGCCCGGGTGTTCCAGAACCGGATCGGCCCCAATCGCGCCGGCCCGTTTGGCTTGCTCCAGACCTTGGCCGACGGCATCAAGCTGTTCTTCAAGGAGGATCTGGCCCCCGACGAGGCCGACCTGCGCATCTTCCGTCTGGCCCCGTACCTGTCGGCGGTTCCCGCCTTCTTGCTGTTCGCCATCGTGCCCGTGGGCGGCTCTATCTCGATCTTCGGCCACCGCACGCTGCTCCAGCTGGCCGACCCGCCCATCGGGATCCTGTTCGTACTGGCCTGTTCGTCGACGGCGGTCTACGGCGTGATGCTGGCCGGCTGGTCGTCGGGCTCCAAGTACCCGCTGCTGGGTTCGGTGCGGGCGTCGGCTCAGATGGTGTCCTACGAAGCGGCGATGGGTCTCTCGGTCGCATCGGTCGTGCTCATCACCGGTTCGCTGTCGACGCGCGACATCGTCCTCTCCCAGGCCGGCGGGATCCTGCACTGGAACGTGTTCCGGCTCGGCATCGTCCCATTCCTGATCTTCATCGTCGCCGTGACCGCCGAGTTGAACCGCCCGCCCTTCGACCTGGTCGAGGCCGAGCAGGAGCTGGTCGGCGGGTTCCACACCGAGTACAGCTCCATCCGCTTCGCCCTGTTCTTCCTCGCCGAGTTCATGAACACCGTGACGATGTCGGCGATCATCGTCACCCTCTTCCTGGGCGGGCCATCGTCGCCGCTGGGCGACGCGTTGAACACCGGCATCCTGTGGGGCCTGGTCTGGTTCCTCGTGAAGCTCTTCGTGTTCCTGTTCACCTACGTCTGGCTACGGGCCACGTTGCCGCGCCTGCGCTACGACCAGCTGATGGACCTCGGCTGGAAGCGCCTGATCCCGCTGGCCCTGGCCTGGCTCCTCGTCGACGCCGCCATCATCATCGGCCGCTGGAAGTACATCCCCATCGTGTTCGCCGTGGGGCTTCTCTTCTATGTTCTGCTCGCCCGTTCGATGGCGGTAGGCCGGGCCAACGCCGAGGAAGGGGTGCACAACTGATGGGTCTCTTCGACGGCTTCCGCGTCACGCTTCGCCAGTTCAACGACATCGTCACCACGCAGTACCCCGACGAGGTGCGGCCCAAGCCCGAGCGGTTCCACGGTCGTCACGTCCTCAACCGGTACGAGGACGGCATGGAGAAGTGCATCGGCTGCGAACTGTGTGCCGGCGTCTGTCCCGCCCGTTGCATCTATGTGCGCGGACGTGACAACCCGCCCGACGCCCCGGTATCGCCCGGCGAGCGCTACGGGTTCGTCTACGAGATCAACTACTTGCGCTGCATCCACTGCGACCTGTGCGTGGAGGCCTGCCCCACCGAGGCGATCACCGAGACCAAGCTCTTCGAGTTCTCCTTTACCAACCGGCAGGACGCGATCTACACACGTGACGAGTTGCTGGTCGACGACAACGGGAACTCACAACGACTCCCGTGGGAGGACGAGCGGCGCGACGACAGCATGAACTCCGGCTGGATGCGAGCCACCTCGCCCGGCGGCGCCGCCAGCTTTGAAGGCACCGACCAGTGGTCAGGCGAGCTGGGCTTTGGTCGCAAGGCCCCCGAGAAGGGTCAGTCGGGCGAATGATCCTCGCCGCGACCAGGGTCGACGCCGCCGTGTTCGCCATTTCGGCGGTGATCATCCTCACCGGCGCCATCGGCGTGGTCACGGCGCGCAATCCGGTGCACTCCGCGCTGATGCTCGTGATGACGTTGTTCGGTGTCGCCGTGCTGTTCGTGGCCCAGGAGGCCCACTTCCTCGCTGCGGTCCAGGTGATCGTCTACGCCGGCGCCATTGTCGTGCTGTTCCTGTTCGTGATCATGCTGCTCGGTGTCGACAAAGAGGAGAGCATCGAGGCCGACCCCTTACCCGGCCAGCGCCCGATCGCGCTCGTGCTCGCCTTGATGACGCTCGGAGAGTTGTTGTTGCTGAGCCGTATGCAGAATTCGTGGGCCGCCGGCGTGGAGTCCGACGCCGGTCCGCTGAACGGCCCCGGCACGAACGTCGAGAAGCTGGCGTCGGTCATCTTCACCCGCTACCTCTTGGCGTTCGAGGTGACGTCGGTGCTCCTCGTGATCGCCGTTGTCGGCGCAGTGGTTCTGGCCCGCAAGCCCCGACGGGCCAGCGAGGAACAACCCGAGCCGGTGGGCGGCGAATGACCGTCGGCGGTGAGGCCTACCTGATCCTGGCAGCGCTGCTGTTCACCATTGGCGCGGTCGGGCTGATGATCCGCCGCAACGTCTTGGTGATGTTCATGTGTGTCGAGCTGATGCTCAACGCGGTCAACCTCACGTTCGTGACCTTCGCCCGGATGCTCAACGACATCGGCGGCCAAGCCGTGGTTTTTTTTGTGCTCGTCGTGGCCGCGGCCGAGGTCGTGGTCGGCCTCGGCATCATCGTCGCCATCTTCCGCCGCCGCTCGGGCGCCACCGCCGACGACCTGCACCTACTCAAGGGATGACGGAGGCCGGCGCGTGATCGAGGCGGCGTGGATCATCCCTGCCTTTCCGCTGGCCGGGTTCGTGTTGCTGACGCTGTTCGGCCGCCGGCTGGGCGAACCCGGCGCCGGGTGGCTGGGAACCTTGGCGGTGGCGGGGTCGTTCGCCGCGACCTGCGTCACCTTCGTCGGGCTTCTGCGGTTCCAGGGCGACGAGCGCAGCGTCACCGACTCGCTGTTCACGTGGATCCACGTCGGGCGACTGGAGATCAAAGCCAGCCTGCTGCTCGACCCGTTGTCGATCACGATGGCGTTGTTCGTAACCGGCGTCAGCACGCTGATCCACCTGTACTCCGTCGGCTACATGCACGGCGACGAGCGCTACCCGCGCTTCTTCGTCTACCTCAACCTCTTCGTGTTCTCGATGTTGATGCTCGTGCTGGCCGACAACTTCGTTCTGACATTCCTGGGCTGGGAAGGTGTGGGCGCCTGCTCCTACCTGCTGATTTCCTTCTGGTTCGAACGGGAGACGGCGGCTACGGCCGGCAAGAAGGCGTTCGTCACCAACCGCATCGGCGACTTCGGGTTCCTGCTGGCCACCTTCTTGATCTTCGGGGCGTTCGGCTCGCTCAATTACGTCGACGTGCTTCCCAACGTTGATCTGTTGTCGGTCGGGACGGCGACCGCGATCGGGCTGCTCCTTTTTCTCGGTGCCTGCGGCAAGTCGGCCCAACTCCCGCTGTACGTGTGGCTGCCCGACGCCATGGAGGGCCCGACTCCCGTCTCCGCCCTCATCCACGCGGCGACGATGGTGACCGCCGGCGTCTACCTCATGGTGCGCATCAGCCCCATCCTCCACGTCGCCCCGGATGTGGCCACCGTCATTGCGATCGTCGGCGGCGCGACGGCGTTGTTCGCGGCAACCATCGCCTGTGCCCAGAACGACATCAAGCGCGTCCTGGCCTACTCGACCATCTCGCAACTGGGCTACATGTTCCTCGCCGTTGGCTCGGGCGCCTACGTCGCCGCCGTCTTCCACATGATCACCCACGCGTTCTTCAAGGCGCTGCTCTTCCTTGCCGCCGGGGCGGTGATCCACGGAATGCATGACGAACAGGACATGAAGCGAATGGGCGCGTTGCGACGCCTCCTCCCGATCACATGGGCGACGTTCATCGTCGGCTGGTTGGCGATATCGGGCGTGCCGCCGTTCGCCGGCTTCTGGTCCAAGGACGAGATCCTCATCAACGCTTGGGACAAGAGCCCGATCCTGTGGGCGGTCGGCACACTGACAGCGTTGCTCACCGCCTATTACATGACCCGCCAGGTCATGCTCGTGTTCTATGGCGAGTCGCGTTGGAGTGGCGACGACAGCCACGCCGGCGATCCCCACGAGGCGCCGCCCACGATGACGATCCCGTTGGTGGTCCTCGCCGTTGCCGCCGTGGTGGCCGGCGCGCTCAACCTCCCGTTCGGCGACTCCGCTGCGCTCGGCAACTTCTTGGACCCGGTAATCCACATCACCGAGCACGAGCTGCTCGCTACCGGCGCCACCCAACTGGTCCTCGCCGCCATCTCGACGGCGGCCGCGCTCACGGGGTTGTTCGTCGCCCGATCGATGTGGTCGCGCCGGAGCGACAACCCATCGGTCGAGCCCGCGATCCTGCAGCGGGCCTGGCGCGTCGACGAAGGCATATCCGCTGTCGTCGGCGGCCCCGGCCGCGAACTGGCGAACTGGTCGGCCTACAGCGTGGACAAGGGCGCCGTCGATGGCGCGTACAACGGTGTGGGGGTGCTCGTGCGCCGCAGCGGCGACCGCCTGCGCCTGCTTCAGACGGGTTACGTCCGCAACTACGCGCTGGCAGTCGCTGGTGGTGCGGTCGCGCTGCTCACCTACGTCGTCATCCGGGCGTCGGGCTGATCGTGCACGAGACCCACGCCACGTTCCCCATCCTGACCGCGATCGTCCTGCTTCCCGCGATCGGCGGACTCATCACGGCGTTGATCCCACACGCGCGTACTGAGGTGTTGCGCGTCGTCGGGGTGATGTTCACCGTGGCGACCGCCGCGCTCACGATCTACATGGCCGTGCAGTTCAAAGTGGGCGACGCTGGCTTCCAGATGGTGTCGCACCACAGCTGGATCAAGGAGTTCGGCATCTCCTGGAAATTGGGCGTCGACGGCATCTCGCTGTGGCTCGTCGTCCTTACCGGCGTGTTGTTCCCGCTCGCGCTACTGGGCGCCCCCGTCACGCGCGATGTGAAGAATTACGTCGCGTGGATGCTGCTTCTCGAGGCTGGGTGCCTGGGCACGTTCCTGGCCCTCGACCTCTTCCTGTTCTTCCTGTTCTTCGAAATCGTGCTCGTGCCGATGTACTTCTTGATCGGCGGGTGGGGGTACGACAACCGCGCCTACGCGGCGATCAAGTTCTTCTTGTTCACGCTGGCCGGGTCGGCCTTCATGCTCGTGGGGATGCTGGCGCTGGTGTTCCTGCACCAGCGGGCCACCGGCGTCCTCACATTCGATCTCGTGCAACTGGCCGAGAAGCAGGCGCTGGCGGAGACCACGGCGCGCTGGGTCTTCCTCGCCTTCGCCATCGGCTTCGCCGTGAAGGTTCCGCTGTTCCCGCTGCACACGTGGTTGCCCGATGCGCACACCGAGGCACCCACCGCCGGGTCGGTGATTCTGGCTGGCGTCTTGCTGAAGATGGGTACCTACGGCATCCTGCGGTTCGGGCTGTACCTGTTCCCGCGGGCGGCGATCGACCTGGCGCCGATTCTCCTTACCCTCGCCGTCATCGGGATCACCTACGGCGCCATCGTGGCGACGATGCAGAAGGACCTGAAGCGCCTCGTCGCCTACTCGTCGGTGGCCCACCTCGGGTTCATCATCTTGGGAACGTTCGCCTTCACGAGCCAGGGACTTTCCGGCGGCGTGCTCCAGATGGTGAACCACGGGCTGTCGACCGGCGCGCTGTTCCTCCTCGTCGGGATGATCTACGAGCGCCGCCACACCCGTCAGATCGCCGAACTGGGCGGCCTACAAAAGTCGGTGCCGCTGCTCGCCGCCGCGTTCATGGTTGTGATGCTCTCGTCGGTCGGTTTGCCGGGGCTGAACGGCTTCGTCGGCGAGTTCCTGATCCTCCTGGGCACGTTCGCCACTCATCGCTGGTGGGCGGTGGTCGCCACCAGCGGGGTGATCCTCGCCGCCGTGTATCTGCTGTGGGCATATCAGCGCGTGTTCCACGGCCCGGCCGAGGGCGACAACGCCGACATCCCCGACCTCAACCTTCGTGAGCGGGCTGTCCTCGTGCCGCTGATCGCGATGATCGTGTTCCTCGGCGTGTACCCGAAGCCGGTGCTCGACCGCATCAACCCTTCGGTGCACCGGCTGCTCGACCACATGGAACAGGCGGCCAAGTGATGCTGGCGCAGACGGCGAACCAGGGCCAGCTCCGGATCCCCGTCGAGTACTCCGCGGTGCTCCCGGTCCTCGCGCTCATCGGCGGCGCGCTCGTGCTGCTGACGTGGTCGTCGCTGACGCGGCACCGCCGTGCCGGCGGCTACGCATTGGTCACCGTCGTTTCCGGCGCCGTCGCGCTCGGCGGGGCCTGGCGCCTCTGGAACCGGATCGGCGACCACGGCCCGATCCGGGCCATGGCCGATGCGGTGGTGATCGACGGCTTTGCCGTGTTCTTCATGGTCGTGATCAGCATCGCCGTGGTGCTCGCCGCGCTGGTCGGCGACGCCTATCTCCGCCGCGAGGACCTCGAGGGTCCCGAGTTCCACGTGCTGCTGCTGCTGTCGGCGTCGGGCGGCATGCTTATGGCCACGGCGAACGACCTCATCGTGCTGTTCCTCGGTCTCGAGATCCTGTCGATCGCGCTGTACGTGCTCGCCGGGTTCCACGGCCGCCGCCAGCAGTCCTACGAGGCGGCCATGAAGTACTTCGTGCTCGGAGCGTTCTCCTCCGCGCTGTTGCTCTACGGGATCGCCCTGGTGTACGGCTCCACCGGTTCCACCAACCTGGCCACCATCGCCACCTACCTCGCCGGCAACGTGGCGGTCGACAACGGGTTGATGCTGGCCGGGATGGTGCTGCTGCTCGTGGGCCTTGGGTTCAAGGTGGCGGCGGTCCCGTTCCACATGTGGACGCCCGACGTGTACCAGGGCTCGCCCACGCCCGTCACCGGCTTCATGGCCGCCGCGGCCAAGGCGGCCGGGTTCGCGGGGTTGTTGCGCGTGTTTGTCTCGACCTTCGACACGCTCAAGCTCGACTGGCAGCCGATCATCGCCGTTCTCGCGGTAGCGACCCTGCTCGTGGGATCGGTCCTCGCCGTCGTGCAGACCGACATCAAGCGCATGCTGGCGTACTCGTCGATCAGCCACGCCGGCTACGTCCTCGTCGGGCTGCAAGCGGCGTCAAAGCGCGGCATCGCCGGTGCGCTCTTCTACCTGCTGGCGTACACGTTCATGGTGCTTGGAAGCTTTGCCATCGTCACCGTCGTGGCCCGTCGAGGCGACGCCGATCACGATCTCGAGTCCTACCGGGGGCTGGCCCGGAACCGACCGGCCCTCGCCCTGGCCTTCACGGTCCTGCTGATGGCCCAAGCCGGGATCCCCTTCACCACCGGCTTCCTGGCCAAGTTCTATGTGATCGCCGCCGCCGTCGACAGCGGGTCCTATGTGCTGGCCACCATCGCGATGCTCGCCGCCGTTATCGCTGCGTTCTTCTATTTGCGGGTGATCCTCGTGATGTACGCGCCGGCGGCGGAAGGCGACGAGCCGTTGGTGCGCCTGCCGGTGCCGCGAACCGTCGGCCTCGCGCTGGTCGTGACGGTGGCGTTCACCGTCGCCGTCGGCCTGCTGCCCGGCCCGGTGATCGATTTTGCCCGCCACGCGACGTTGATCTTCTAACCGCATGCTCCGGCGGATCCTCCCCATCGCAGTTGGCGCGTTGCTTGTCGGCAACGCCGGCGCCCTGGCCGCGATGCCCTCGGGCGAACGCCATCTGGCCGAGGTGATCCCGCCGGGGAATCGCGTCGTCGTGAGTCGCACGCTCGACGGTGCGCGCGTCCTCGTCGTCAGCTCGCGTCGGGACCTGCGTCTGCTCGTCGCCTATAAGCAGCGGGATCGTTGGCACAGCGTGCGCGTCGACCCTGCGCCCGCCGGCTCCAGCGCGGCGTGGGCGGCTACGACGGGGTCGGGTCCCGTTCCCGCATTCAGCGCGGTGTACGGGCGCGCGCCCGGTGAGAAGGTCGTTGTCCGGTGGGCCGACGGCAAAGCCACGCCCACCGTTCCGGTGAAGGGGGCCTATCTCGCCGTGCGGCGCGGCCGCATCAAGCCCGAGGGCGTCGACCTCAACCCGGCGCCGGCACCGTAGATAGCGCCGATCCCATGAGGTCGACGAAGTTGTCGCAGTAGAACTTGCCGAGAGCGCGTTCGCTCAGCCCTTGTGTCGTCGCGCCGAAGCGGCCCAGCGGGTTGCGGCCGCCTTCGACGTGCGGATAGTCCGACGAGAACATGCACACGTCCTCACCGGCCTGCTCCACAATCCACCCGGCGTTCTCGTGCGGATAGGGCGTGACCCGAACTTGGCGGGTCACATACTCGCTCGGCTTCAGGGTGAGCTTCTGTAGTCGGTCCTCGTTCTTCCGGAAAGCGTCGGCGGCCGAGTCCATCGACCGCATCCAGCCCGGGACCCAGTCGGCGCCCTGCTCGATCACGCCGATCTTCAGGTTGGGGAACCGCTCCAGGATCCCGTCGATGATCATCGTGGCCAGCGTCTGCATCGGCGGATACATGATCGCCATGAAGCTCACCGATCGGAAGTTGCCGTCACCGCCATGAAAGTCGGGCACCGGCGGTAGGCCGTTCTCGAAGTACATCGGATCGAGCAACACGCCGCCACCGCCGACGTGGAAGACGATCGGCACGCCGGCGTCCTGCGCTTGGGCCCAGACAGGATCCAGGCCTATGTGGCTCGGCGAGTGGGTCTTCGGACAGGCCGACGCGATCATCAACGCCTTGCAACCCATGTCGAGCGCCTCGGCCGCGAAGGTCTTGGAACGCTCGAAATCGGCCAACGGCACATAGCCCACCGGAAGGAGCCGGCTGTCGACCGAACAGAAGTCGACGATGGCGCGGTTGTGGGCTCGGGCCAGCCCGTAGCCGTAGTCGAGGTCACCGCTGTGCTCGGCATTGAGGAGCTGTCCGTTGGCGAAGGTGTTGAACACGAGTTGGCTGGCGAAGCCGAGCATGTCCAGCGCGGCGGGGCGGTCCTCCTTGATGAAGGACCCGGTGGCCTTCCAGTTCTTCCGCAGCATGATCTCGGCTTCGTCCTGCGATCGGAACTCGGGATCCGCGTGCTGCTTGCGGTAGTGCTCGATGAGGTCGTCCTCGCCGGGCTTCACCGAGTGGACGTAGAGCGGCTGCAACCGTGGCCGGATCTCGGGATCGGCGTAGGGAAAGAAGAAGTCCGGCGTCTCCACCACGTGCGAGTCGGCGTCGTGGATGACTGTTCCTGCGGGCGCGTACGGCATGGTGCCAAGCCTATGTGGAGGCCAAACGCGGCGCCCCGGTCGCGGCGCGTACCTACCCGTCGATGTCGTGCAGCTTGTCGGCGTCGGTCCAACCGACCCATCCGTTGGAGCACACCACTTGCGCCAGGCCGTCCTTGCGCTCGACGACGCGGACCGCGAGCCCCGGGTCCAGCGTCGCCGCCGGTGCCTGCGTGCGGTCGGCGTCGGACCACGCCGGTTGGCCGTCGCCTTCGCGCGGGATCGTGTGAGTGGGTGTCCATACGAACGTGTCGAGCTTGTCGAGATGGTCGATGGGCGGGTATCGAGGCTCGACCGTCTCGACGTCGAGGCCGCCCTCGGCCGCCTTCAGTCTTCGGTTGAGCGCGACGGTGCCCAACAGCCGGGCGAGGTTGGCGACGACCACTCCGGCGACCACGCCGCCGAGCGCGCCCAGCGCGGCCACGACCGGCGTGAGGTAGAGCACGGCCGCCTGTTGCAGGTACACGGCCAGCGCGATTCCGCCGGCGGCGGCGAGGAGCGGGGTGAGCACGAAGAACCGCGGCCGCCAACGCAGGCGGGGGAGAACCGTGCTGTCGTCGCCGGCGCGAATGCGGACGCCGCGCGCCTGCATGCCGGCCAGCGCGACGTGGGTCTTGGGCTCGCGCATGAACGCACGCACCGCCTCGCCGCTGGGCTTGACCGTGACGAACGTGCGCGCTCCGAGGTCGCAGGCGACCTCGGCCCAGCCGACGTAGTTCCCCGGCGTATCGACGGCGGCAAAGCGCCCAAGCGGGTCGTCGACGCCGACGGCGTGGCGCGTGCGCAGCGGCCGCCCGCCCCGTCGGAAGAGGGCGACGACCAAGGTGATCGCCGCGATGACGAACGCCAGCGCAGCAGCGCCGCCCGCCAACGTCGTCACCGGCGCGCGGCGGGTGATGTCGACCAGACCCGTGACCACGCATGGCTTGCCGTCGACCGCGGTGATCACGTGCAGCCGGTACGTACCGACGCCGAAGTCGGCGTAATGCGGCACGTCCAGCTGGCGCCGCCAGCCGAACTCCTGGCCCCGCCCGGTGCCCACCGTCGACGTCACGCCGGCCAGCTCGAGTCGTACGCGATAGCGGGGCTTTTCCTCGAGCGCGGTTACCGACACCGTGGCCCGTCGGTTGGCCGGGACGGCAACGTGGCCGCCGTTGCGGAAGCGGTGCCCGCCGACGCGGACTTCGCAGTCGGGGGTTCTCGGTTGCGCGGCGCCGGCGGCGGCGGCCGTGGTGGTGACGACGACGCCGGCGATCAGCGCGCCGGCAAGAAGGCGGGCGGGTGTCATCGGGTCAGCCGGCCGTCCAACTCGTCGGGTACGCCGGATCGTCGTAGGCGTCGGCCGCGGCGGCGAGCTGCATCGGATGGAACGTGTCGACCATCACCGCGAGTTCCTCGGTGTGCGTCTGGCCGATCGACTTCTCGGCGACGCCCGGCGCAGGTCCGTGGGGAATCCCGCGCGGATGGTACGTCAACGCGCCGGCCTCGATGCCGCGGCGGCTGAAGAACTCGCCGCTGACGTAATAGAGGACTTCGTCGCTGTCGAGATTGGCGTGGTTGTACGGAGCGGTGATGACGTCGGTGCCGTCGTCGAGCCGGCGCGGGCAGAACGAGCACACGACGGCGTTGTCGAGTTCGAAGGTCTGGTGCACCGGCGGCGGCTGGTGCTGGCGTCCGCTGATCGGCTCGAAGTCGGATATGGCGAACGCGTAGGGGTAGAGGTGACCGTCCCAGCCGACGACGTCGAACGGGTCATGGTCAAGTGTGTAGACCGCGGTGCGGTCGCCGACGCGGACCCACACGTCGGTGGGTGTGGCGTCGTCGTTGGCCAGCAGTTCGGTCGGGCGACGAAAGTCCCGCTCCCAGTAGGGCGCGTGCTCGAGCAGCTGCCCCTCGCTGTTCTGGTAGCGCCGGGGGAGTCGGACGGCGCCGGGCGTCTCGATGACGAAGTGGCGGTTGGTCGGCTGCGCCGGGCGCCAGCGGTGCGTCGTCCCCTTCGGGATCATGACGTAGTCGCCGGCCCGGTAATCGAGGACGCCGAACACGGTGTCGAGTCGGCCCCCGCCCTCGTGCACGAAGTGCAGCTCGTCGGCCCCGCCGTTGCGGGTCACCCGGCTGGATTCGACGCCGCTGAAGGCCGACACGGCTAGCCGGATATCGGCGTTCCAGAGGATCACGGCACGGTTGGCCAACTCGTCGCCGTCGCCCGGTCCGGTGGCCGCCGTGCGCAGCAGGTGGTGCCGCAGCGTGGTGTCGGGCGAGGGGCGCGGCGGCGCCGGCAGCGGGTCGGCTTCGGCGACCTTGGTCACCCGGGTCGGGGCAAAGCGGTGGTACAGGATGGAGTAGCGCCCGCCGAACCCCTCGAGGCCGACGACCTCTTCCTCGTACAGTCGTGCATCCGGCGCCCGAAACGCCATGTGACGCTTCGGGGGAACCTCACCCAGGCGGTGATAACTGGGCGCCATGGGCCCATCGTAGGACCCCATTGCATCGTGCTCGGGCCTGTGGGAATCTCACCGAAGTGCATCGAATCGCACGAAAAGGGCTGTTGATCGCTCTTGCGTTGATGGCGTGCAGCAACGGGGAGCAGGCAACGACGGGGGCGACGGTGCCCGCGCCCGCCGCCACGACCGACCTCTACGCGGTCCCCGCCACCATCGACATCCCCTACCTCAACCGCGTCTTCCTCGCCCTGGATCACATCAATGGCGACGCCACGAGGCTGATTGTCGCCAACCGCCGCATAACCCCCGAGGCCGCCAACCTCCTGCGCTCGATCCACACCGACGACGAGTTCGTGATCCAAGCCGAGATCTGGAACGACGACATCGACCGCGGGCTGACGAAGTTGAAGCCAGCGCCGGGCGATCTGGAGACGAACGTTGTCCGTCTCCTCGATCGCCGGCCCGACTGTGTGGCTGTGGAGGTCGATCGCGACTACTCGCCCGCGCTCGTTGTGGGCAAGCCGCCGGTCCGCACCATCATCAGCCTCGTACCGGGCGGCGTCGAGCCGAACCACACGGGATGGGTGATGGCCCTCGAAGGCACCAAAGCGAACAAGTGCGCCGCGTAGCACTCGTCGCCGTTGTCCTGAGCGCCGTGGCGTTCTCGGCGCGGGCCGATGACACCACCGTTCGGCACAACCATGACAGCGACGGCGTCGATTACGAGGGGCACACCGGCGGGCACACGGGGTCGCACGGTGGTGGCGGGGGCGGCGGCACGTCCGGTGGCTATTACGAGGAGCATCCGTATCTGGCGCCGGGGCCCGACGGGCAGAACTGCGTCGCCACCGAATACCGCCGCTACGACACGCCCGAGGAGGCCCAGCACGCCCGGCAAGCCGACGAGGAGCGCTGGAGCCGGCTCACCCGCGATTTCGAGATGTGCCCGTCGGCCCCGGCGCCGGGCGGTAGTGCGGCGGCCGACGCGCAAGCGTTCTGGGGTACCGTCCCGCTCCCGCGTCCCGGGCCCCACATCGCCCCGGGATGGGCCGTCACTGGACGCAAGTCGTACCTCGAGACCGGCAGCGCCCCGACGGCTCGCTTCACCCGCGACACGCCGCGCGGTCAGCTGGTGATCGACGCCACAGGGCCGTACTACGTCGACTGGGGCGACGGCACGACGGGCGGACCGTACAACGAGGCCGGTGCGGCCTGGCCCAACGGCACAATCACCCACGTCTACGAACGAGTCGGCACCTACGACGTCGTCGTCACCCAGCGCTGGTCGGCCGACTGGCACCTCGACGGCGACTCCGGCCGGCTGGGCGGCCTCCGCACCGAAGGCCGCATCGACGACTTCCCGGCCCAAGAGCTCCAAGCCGTCCGCAACCGCTGACCGCAGGCGCCGAACTGACAGCCAAAC
>JACDEA010000392.1 GCA_013816725.1 Actinomycetota bacterium | reverse complement strand
ACTCACGCCCCACGGGGTGGCCAAACTCGGGGGGCGCGATCAGTTGACGGCCAAGCTCGACGCGGTGGTGACGGTTCTGGAGCGGGCCGACCTGGCCCGATTGTCGGTGCTCGACGTGCGAGTTCCAGGCACTCCGGTCTTGACCAGAGGCTGACGCGTCGGTATGGTCTCGACCATTCGGTGAGGTTGACATAACTATATACCTGAAGTTGAGGTTGAGGCTAGGGCAGGCGTTACGCACGGAGAAGGGCCTTTTCCGCTTCAGTACGTGAACTGAGGAGATGCAATGGCCGGGGCAGCGCAGAACTACATCGCCGTGATCAAGGTGGTGGGAATCGGCGGCGGCGGTGTCAATGCCGTCAACCGCATGATCGACGCCGGTCTCAAGGGAGTGGAGTTCATCGGGGTCAACACCGATGCCCAAGCGCTTCTGATGAGCGACGCCGACGTGAAACTCGACATAGGCCGCCAGCTCACGCGCGGCTTGGGCGCCGGGAGCGATCCCGAGGTCGGCCGCTAAGCGGCCGAGGAGCACCGCGACGAGATCGAGGAAGTCCTGAAGGGCGCCGACATGGTGTTCATCGCCGCCGGCGAGGGCGGCGGCACCGGCACCGGCGGCGCGCCGGTGGTCGCCGAAATCGCCCGTGGCCTCGGAGCGCTGGCCATCGGAGTGGTCACCCGTCCCTTCGCCTTCGAAGGCCGTCGCCGCGCCGTGCAGGCCGAGAACGGCATCCAGAAGCTGCGCGAGAAGGTCGACACCCTCATCGTCATCCCCAACGACCGTTTGCTCACGGTTTCGAACGACAAGACATCGATGATCAACGCGTTCAAACACGCCGACGAGGTCCTGCTGCAAGGCGTGCAGGGCATCACCGACCTGATCACCACGCCGGGCCTCATCAACACCGACTTCGCCGACGTGAAGATGGTGATGAGCAACGCCGGCACCGCGATCATGGGCATCGGCACCGCGTCGGGCGAAGGCCGGGCGGTCAACGCAGCCCGCGCCGCGATCACCAGCCCGCTGCTGGAGGCATCGATCGAGGGCGCCCGCGGGATCCTGCTGAACATCGCCGGCGGCAACGACCTCGGTCTGTTCGAGGTCAACGAAGCGGCGAGCATCATCCAAGAGGTCGCCCACCCCGACGTCAACCTCATCTTCGGCAACGTCATCGACGACACGATGGGCGACGAGGTCCGCATCACCGTCATCGCGGCCGGCTTCGAGCGGTGGGACGACAAGCGGGCGCCTGAACGCCGGCGCAGCGCCAGCCTCGGTCTCGGCGACGACAGCGGCGGCGACGACGAGGAGTTCATGGACATGGAGGACGACGAGTTCGACGTCCCCAGCTTCCTCAAGTAGGGCGACTCGATCTGATCTCCCTCGGGCCGGCACAGGTGCGCTTTACCGGCCGGGCCGAGGGCGATCTCGGTCACGGCGGCGAGTACGTGGAGCAGGTGGACCCCGCGGTGGAGGCCCGTCGACGCGCCGTCGTCGACCGCCCGTGGATCTGGCTCCGTCAGGTGCACGGCGACCGCATCGTGACCGTCGACCCGGCCGGCCTCGGCGCCGGTGAGGTGGCCGACGGAAGCGTGACGAGGGAACCCACCGTCGCGCTCAGCGTGCTGACCGCCGATTGTGCGCCGGTGGCGCTGGCCGCCCCCGAAGGCGTGATCGCCGTGGTCCACGCCGGGTGGCGCGGCCTGGCCAGCGGCGTGATCGCCCGGGCCGTCGAGGCGGTGCGGGCGTGCGGTGGTCAGACCGTCGTGGCCGCGGTCGGCCCCTGCATCCACGCCGAGTGCTACGAGTTCGGCGCCGGCGACCTCGACGCGGTCGCCGCGGCGCTGGGCGACAGCGTGCGGGGCCAGACCACCGCAGGACGGCCCGCGCTCGACCTGCCTGCCGGCGTCCGCCGCGCTCTCGTCCTGGCTGGGGCGGAACTTACCTACGACGCTGACGTCTGCACCGCATGCGCCGCCGACGCCTACTTCTCGCACCGGGCGCGCCAGGAGAGCGAACGCCAAGGGGTTGTGGCGTGGCTGGGGTAGCCGAGCGCTTGGCCGCGGTCCGCGATCGCATCGAGCGGGCCGGCGGCGATCCCGATCGCATCACGATCATCGCGGTGACAAAGCGCCAGCCGGAGGGCGCGGTCGGAGCCGCCGTGGCCGCCGGGATAGTCGATGTGGGCGAGAACTACGCCCAGGAGGTGCTCGCCAAAGCTGCGACCGCGCCGTCCGGCGTCCGCTGGCACTTCCTCGGCCAAGTGCAGCGGAACAAGGTCAAGGTCCTCGCGCCGGTAGTCACGCTGTGGCACGGCGTCGACCGCGTCGCGGTCATCGACGCCATCGCCGCCCGTGCTCCGGGCGCCGCAATTCTCGTCGAAGTCAACACATCGGGAGAGCCCGGCAAGGCCGGTTGCGGAATTGGTTCCACACCCGAGGTCGTGGCCCACGCTCGCAGCGCGGGGCTCGAGGTGCGCGGGCTGATGACGGTGGCGCCGCAGGGCGATGCCGAAGACGCCCGGGGCGCCTTTCGCCAGCTGGCTCGGCTTCGCGACGAGCTGGCGCTCGTCGAGCTGTCGATGGGCATGTCGGGGGATCTGGAGATAGCGGTCGAGGAGGGCGCCACGATCGTCCGGATAGGCACTGCGCTGTTCGGTCCGCGGCCCGTGCACGCGCGAGTGCGACGATAGGCTCAGCCACGAGGAGGCGAGCGCGATGTCGGTCTTCCGCAGGGCGATGGTCTATCTGGGCCTCGTCGACGATGACTACGACGATTACGGGTCCTATGACGACCCGCAGGCCGGTATGCAGCCCGGCGCGGCCGCTGGTGGTCAGGTCGCGCCCCACGTGCCGGTCGCCGCGCCCCAACAAGGCCCCGGCATTGGTGGTCGCTTCAGCCGCACGC
>JACDEA010000391.1 GCA_013816725.1 Actinomycetota bacterium | reverse complement strand
ATGCCGGCCGCAAGGTCAAGGACGCGGTAACCGGGAAGAAGTAGCGCGCCGTCGCGACCCGAACCGTCAGGTGGCCCGCACGACGAGGATCGCCAGATCGTCGGCTAGCCGGCCGCCCCCGAAGTTCACAACCCGCTTCTCCAGACCGTCGGCGATCTCGGCCGAGTCGAGGCCGGCCACAGCGCTCAGTGTCTCCGGCAGACGATCCTCGAAGAAGTCGTTGCCGACGCGACGTTCGATGACGCCGTCGGTGAACACAACGAGCGCGGCGCCGGGCGGGATCTGGAACGTCGCCTCGGGAAGGGCGATCTGGTTCTCGACACCGAGGACGGTACCGGGCGTTCCCACCTCGGCCACACCGTCGGGGGCGACCAGCCACGGGAGCGGGTGCCCGGCCGAGCACATCGTGACCTCAGCGCCGCGCCCGGTGGTGCGCAATTCGAGAACCACGGCGGTGCAGAACCGTAGCGACCACAGGTCGTTGTCGGCGGCGCGCGAATCGTGGAGCAACACATCGTTCAGGTGACGCAGCACCTCAGCCGGCGAGCGGCCCTCGAGTGCGAGGGACCTGATGGTGTGGCGGGCCAGACCGGTGACAACGGCGGCGTCGACGCCCTTCCCGCACACGTCACCCATTGAGATCATCCAGCGGTCACCGGCCAGCTGGAACACGTCGTAGAAGTCGCCGCCCACTTCGGCGCCGGTCCCGGCGGGGAGGTAACGGGCGGCCAACTCCAGCCCGGGGATGTCGGGCAACGTCGGCGGCAGCAAGCTCGACTGCAGCGCGCGGGCGATGCGCGACCTCTCCTCGAACAAGCCGGCGTTGGCCACCGCGACCGACGCCCGGCTCGCAAGCTCGCTGGCCAGCTCGGCGTCGTTGGACGCCAGCGAGCGACCGCGGTCGTTCACCAGGGCCATGGCGCCCCACACCTTGCCGTGCACGATGATCGGCACCACGACCGCGGCGCTGAAGCCGACTTCTTCCAGCAGCTGCAAGTGGCGCTCGTCCCGGGCGATCTCGGGAAGGGCTCCGGCTACGTCGCGCACGATGTAGCGCTCGCCGGTGCGGAGAACGGAACCGGCGCCGACGGGCGCGTCGAGGTCGACGGGATAGTCGACGGCCAGCCGCTCCACTGCCGCCAACCGGTCCGGGTCGCGATGGGCGACGAGGTGGCGGAGACCGCCGCCCTCTTCGTGGACGTAGATCGCGCACCAGTCGGCGATGCGGGGAACCGCCAGTTCGGCCAGCGCGTGGAGCGTCGCCTCGACGTCGAGCGTGGAGCCGAGCAGTTGCGACGCTTCGTCGAGGAAGGCGAAGCGGTCGCGCGCAGCGGTCACCTCGTAGTAGAGCCGGGCTCGCTCGATCGCGATCCCGCACTGGTCGGCGAACGCCGTGAGGTACTCGCGCTCGTCGGCCGGGAACGACCGGCCCGACGTGAAGCTGATGACGAGCGCGCCGAGCGCGCCGCCGTCGCTGGTGAGCAGTGGGAGCAGCGCGTGGGCCGCTTCGACGGTGACGGCTGAGCCGACGAACGACGGGTAGCGCCGGTCGCGCTCGGCCGCCGACGTGATGAAAACCGCGGCCCGAGAGCGAACGCACTCACTGGCCGGGAGGTCGGCCGCCAGCGCGAAGCGCTTCCACTCGGTGACGACGTCGGTGGTGTAGCCGCGCTGGGCCACGATCTCGAGGTTCTCGCCGTCGTCGGTCAGCAGGCAGAGCGACCCCGTCTGGCCGCCGACCGCGACGATGCCGGCCTCCAGTACCCACGCGGCGATCTCACGTTCGTCGAGGAGCGGTGCGAGCGCGGCCGTGAGCCGCTGCAGAACCGCCGCCCGGTCGTCCGTGCTCGTGTCCGCCTCCCCTCCTGAGTCGATCAAGCGCCGATCCCAGCCCGCGGGGTCACGGCGGACGCCGGAATCGTATCCCGGCCCCCGTAGGATGAGTGACGTATGCACATCGAGGAGGCGGCGCTCGATCAGGTGGTGGGCCACCTGGCTCGGTTGGATCTCAAACGGCTCGACTTGCGGGGGGCGCTGGAGGAGGTCAGTGCTGCGATGCCGCCGCTGTTCGGCGTCGACGGCGCCGGGGTTTTGCTGATCGACGAGAACCAGGTTCTGCGGTACTGCGCGGCCACCGATGACGCCTCCAAGGTGCTCGAGGCCGCGCAGGAGTCCACGGGCGAAGGCCCGTGCGTCGAATCACTGGTGATGAACTCGGTGGTCTCGGTGCCGGACTTAGAGGCCGACGGTCGGTGGCCGCACCTCGTTCCGCTCGTCGTGCCCAATGGGATTCGCGCGGTGCTCGGCGTCCCGGTCTCGGTGGCCGGCGGGCCCGTGGGCAGCCTGAACGTGTACAGGTCCGAGACCTACGAGTGGGACGACAGCGACGTGCGGGCGACGCAGGCCTTCGCCGGCATCGTCTCGCAGCTCATCGGATTGGCCATGGTCGCCGACGGCCAGGGCGACGTCGTCGCGCAGTTGCAACGAGCGCTGGAGGCGCGGGTGATGATCGAACGGGCGGTGGGCGTGCTCATCGCCGTCGAGGGTCTCGACGCGCCCAGCGCCTTCGAACGCCTACGGCGGGCGGCCCGGTCATCGCGGACGCGGGCGGCCGATGTCGCCGCCCGTGTCGTAGCCGAGCGACGCTTGCGCGACGACTGACATCGGCGCCACCAGAACGAACAAGCGACCGCGCGGAACTCATTTCTGGCGTTGGTAGCGGGCGATCTCGGCCCGGCCGACGACCATGTGGTGGACCTCGTCGGGGCCGTCGGCCAACCGCAGCGTGCGTTGCGAGGTGTACATGTCGGCCAGCGGGGTCCACTGCGACACGCCGGTGGCGCCATGTATCTGGATGGCCTGGTCGATGATCTGGCAGACCCGTTCGGGCACCATGGCCTTGACGGCGCTCACCCAC
>JACDEA010000017.1 GCA_013816725.1 Actinomycetota bacterium | reverse complement strand
GGACGGGGCGGGCGGTCCGGCTCCACCGGCCGCGCCGGCAACGGCGGCAACGGCGGCGACAGCGCCCCCGGCGGCGACGTCATCGTCCGCGACGGCAACAACGGCCGCCGCAACCACGGCGTAGGCAACCAGCGCGGCCGGGGCAACGAGAAGCACGTCACCTCCACCACCACGCCGTTCCCCTTCTAGGCGGTCGTTCGCCCCTCGACAGGCGCCGTGACGTACGGCTTAGGCTCGCGTCGTGACGATCAGCGTGCAGGAATTCCGTGAGAAGGCCCGGGCCTGGCTCGAGGAGAACGCGCCCAAACGGGGCGCCCGCCCGGCCGACGAGAGCCGGGAGCTGATCGAGGCCGACCGCGACATCGTGACCGAGGCCAAGGAGTTCCAGGGCCGCCTCTACGACGGCGGCTTGGCCGGGATCACCTGGCCGCAGGAATACGGTGGCCAGGGGCTCACCAACGAACACCAGCGGGCGTTCAACGAAGAGTCGGCCGCCTTCGAACTGCTCACCGGCACGTTCACGATCGGCCTCGGCATGTGCGGGCCGACGATCCTGGCCCACGGGTCCGACGAGCAGAAGCAGCGCTACATCAAGCCGATGCTGCGGGCCGACGAGGTCTGGTGCCAGCTCTTCTCCGAGCCTGGCGCCGGCTCCGACGTCGCCAGCCTCCAGTCGCGCGCCGTCCTCGACGGCGACGAGTACGTGCTCAACGGCCAGAAGGTGTGGACCACCGGCGCGCACTACTGCGACTACGGCATCGTCATCGCCCGCACCGACCCCGACCTCCCGAAGCACCGCGGCATCTCGATGTTCATCGTCGACATCAAGGCGCCGGGCGTCACGGTGAAGCCGCTGCGACAGATCACCGGCGGGTCGTCGTTCAACGAGGTGTTCTTCGACGACGTGAAGATCCCGGCCGATCACATCGTCGGGGCCAAGAACGAGGGCTGGCGCGCCGCCATCACCATGCTGATGAACGAGCGGGTGGCCATCGGCGCCGGCGGCGGAGGTGGGCCGCGGGGCGCGCCCCCCGGGTTCGACTCCTTCGTCAGGATGGCCCGCGAACGCGGCCTTGATGCCGATCCGGTCATTCGCAACCGGCTGGCCGACCTCTACATCAAGCGCACGGTGCTCGGTTACATCGGCATGCAGATCCGCGAGGCGTTCAAGGCCGGCCGCGACCCCGGCCCGATCGGGTCGATCGCCAAGCTCTACGGATCGCTGCTGGCGCGCGAGTCCTCCGACCTCGGCGTCGACATCGCCGGCCCCCAAGCAGTCGCGTGGACCGACGACGCCAAGAAGGGCGACAAGTGGTCGATGTCGGTGCTACAAGCCCCGGCCTCGGCCATCGCCGGCGGCACCAACGAGATTCAGCGCAACATCATCGGCGAGCGCGTCCTCGGTCTCCCCAAGGAACCGCAGGTCGACCGCGACATGGCCTTCAAGGACATCCCCGCCGGCACCCTGCGCTAGCGGGGGAGAGACGCGGTCGGCGTCAGTCGAAGCGCAGCGCGTCGACGATCTCGAGGCGGCCGATGCGCCGGGCGGGGATGAGCGATCCGACCGCGGCAACCAACACGGTGAGGATCACCAGCGCCGGCACGAGCAGCCACGGGAACACGTAGTCGATGCTGAAGCCGAGGGTGGCCCGCTGGCTGACGACGATGCCGGTCGACAGCAGCCATCCGAGCGGGAGGGCGAGCAGGTAGGCGACCAGCGCCAGCGTGGACGCCTCCACCAGCACCATGGCCCGCGCTTGGCGGCGGAGTGTGCCGGTTGATCGCAGCATGCCGACCTCGCGCGTTCGCGACAGCACCGACACCACCATCGTGTTGGCCAGCCCCAGGATGCCCACCAACGCGGCCACGAACAGCAGCGCGTAGGCGAGTGCGAAGAACCCCTGCAGCTGGGCCCGGGCTTGGTCTTTGATCGTCTGGCTGGTGTCGACCTCGACGTTGTAGCGGGGCTTGAGGTTGGTGAGGATCGTGCGCCGCACCCGCTCGATGCCGGCCCGGCCGCCGGCCACCGACAGCAAGAAGCCGTTGGGCCGCCCGGCGCCGAACAGCGCGGCGTCCTTGACGCTCAACACCGGCCCGGGGAAGTTGCCGATCTGGCCGAACGTGCCGACCAGCGTGAAACGCTTGACGCCGGCCGACGTGCGCACGCGTACTGGCCCGCCCCGCTTCACGTCCAGCTTGATGGCCTGCTGCTCCGGCAGGATGATGCCGCTGCCGGCGGTCATCGCATCGCGCGCGTCGCCGTCGTTGCCGTCGACCCACGGGAAGCTGCCCACGCTGAAGTACGTGGCCGGGTCGATCATCGTGAAGAACTGCCGGGGCGGCGCGCCCGTCTCGACGACGTCGAGCTGGCCGAACCGCATGGGCGTGGTGGCCTTCACACCGTCGATGGCGGTCAGTTCGCGCTCGACGGCGGGATCGAGCGCGCCGGGCGCGCCCACCTGCACGGCGCCGCCCGCTTGGCGCTCGATGACCTTGTCGACGGTGTGGGCCATGGACGCGTTGCTGGTGCCGACGGCGAGGATCATGGCCAGCACGACCATCACCAGTGCGAGCGTGTAGGCCGACCGGCTGCGTTCCTTCACCAGGTGCATGACCGCGATGGCCCCGACGCCGCGCGCCAGCCGGCGCGTGACCGCGCCGAGGAACCGGGCCAGTGGCCCGAGCATTATCGGCACGAGCATCACCGCGCCGAACAGGACGAGCAGCGTGGGGAAGACGCGGGCGCCGTTGCCGGGCAGCGCAAACACCAGCGCCATGCCGAGGCCCACGAGCACAGCGCCGATCACCGGGCGCCCGGCCTTGTCGTCGGCCACGCCGCCCTCTCGCATGGCGGTGACGGGGCTCAGGCGGGCGGCTCGCCGGCCCGGCAGCCAGGCGGCGGCGACGCTGATGATCACGCCGATGGCGATGCTGAAACCCGCCGGCCCGACCGGCAGCCCGAGTCCCGGCAGTCGCAAGTACAGGAGGGACGACACCAGTTGCATGGCCGCCGCCGCCAGCGCGTAGCCGAGGACCAGTCCGACCACACTCGAGCCCAGGCCCAGCAACGCCGCCTCGCGCACGACCACGCTGCGGATCTGCTTGGGCAGCGCGCCCAACGCCCGCATGGTGCCGTAGGTGCGGGTGCGCTCGGCCACCGCCAGCGAGAACGTCAAGAAGATGAGGAACCCACCCACGAACAGCGCGATGGCCGAGCCCAACGTGAGCGCCCCGTTGACCGCGGCGATGAACGAGCGGAAGCCAGCGTCGCCGTCGGTGGCCTTCTGCATGGTGACGCCGTCGCCCAGCGCGTTGCGCTGCGTCTCGATCCACTTTTTGGCGTCCACGCCGTCGCGCAGCACGACGTCGATCGACGTGAACACCGCGCCCTTGCCGAGCATGCGCTGGGACAGCGGGATCGACGTGACTGCGATGTCGCCGCCGTTGCCCGTGCCGATCCCCGAGTCGGCCAGCACGCCGACCACCTTCAGCGTGATCTGGCCGGCCGGCGCGGCGACAGCCACGTCGTCGCCCACTTTCACGCCCACGGTCTTGGCGATGTGGGGGCCGAGGACGATCTCGTCGGCCGCGCCGGCGAACAGGCGCCCGTCGCGCACGTCGTACTCGCGGACCTTCCGGTCGGTCGCCAGGTCGACGCCGTTCACGAAGACGAAGTTGGGGCGGCGGCTGTCGATCGCGGGCTTTTCGCGCCCGCTGGTGACCGCGCTGCGGAAGCCGGTGCCGGCACCGGCGGATTCGACGTCGGGCAGCTTCTGCACCCGCTCGAAGACGCCGGGCGGGAAGGACGCGTCGAAGCTGCCGACCGGCGTGATGTATACGTCGTCCTTGCCGGCGCCGCCGTGGATGGCGCGGTCGAGAGCACGGTTGGTGGCGCCGCTCATGATCTGCACGGCGAACAGGACGGCGACGCCCAGCGCGATGCCGCTGGCCGTGAGGAGGTAGCGGCCCTTGCGGCGGGCCAGGTTGCGGGCCGCCACCGAGTTCAGCGTGCGCAGCGCCATCGCGTCAGACCCGGGTCCGCCGCGCCGCGCCGCCGGCGTCGAGCGTCTCGAGCCACTGGAGCACGGCGCGCGGCCGCGACTCGTGGTCGCGGGCCTTTTTGGCCACGCCCCGCGTGGCCCGCCCTACATCGAGCGTGCTGGCCACCGCGCCGTCGCGCAGCAGCAGGACCTCGTCGGCGTAGCCGGCGCTGCGCGGGTCGTGGGTGACCATCACGATGGTCTGGTTCAGGTCGCGCTGCGCGTCGGCGAACAGGGCGAGGATCTCCGAGCCCGTGCGCATGTCGACGTTGCCGGTGGGCTCGTCGGCCAAGAGGACGGCCGGCTCGATGAACAGCGCCCGGGCGATGGCCGCCCGCTGCTGCTGGCCGCCGGAGAGCTGCGCCGGCTGCTTGCCCTTGTGCTCGGCCATGCCCACCAGCTCGAGCACCTCGGCCAGCTTGGCCGCGTAGCTGGCCGGGGCTTTGCCGTCGATGACCGCGGGCAGGGCCACGTTCTCCTCGACGGTGAGGACGGGCACCAGGTTGAAGAACTGGTACACGATGCCGATTCGATGCCGCCGCAGGCGCGTGCGCTCGTCGTCGCTCATGGCCGAGAGCGCCTGGCCGTCGAGGAGCACGTCGCCCTTGTCGGGGGTGTCGAGACCGCCGAGCAGGTGGAGCAGCGTCGACTTGCCCGAGCCCGACGGCCCCATCACCGACACGAAGCGGCCGGCGCCGACCTCGAGGTTGGCGTCGTCGAGCACCTGCTCGACCGCCCCGCCCTGGTGATACGCCTTCGAGAGGTGGCGCGCCTCTAGAACAACAGCCCCGGCTTCAGTCCCCATGAGGGCCGACCCTATCGATGGGGTGTGCGGCCGTCGTGCGAATTTGGTCCCGCCCTGCTAGTACGAGGGGCCACCGAACCCGATCTGAGGAGCGATTACCCGATGCCCAACCCCTTCCTGTCCGACGCCTGGCTCGACGACGCCCAGAAGCTGGGCGAGGAGGCTCCGACCCCCACGGGCGCGGCGGCCGACCTCGTCTTGAACATCAAGATCCAGGACGCGCCCGACGGCCCCAAGGAACTGAACATGCAGGCCGGCAAGTTCGGGCGCGGGCTGGTCGACAGCGCGCCCACCACCGTCACCATTCCCTACGACGTGGCCAAGGCCATGTTCATCGACGGCAACCCCCAAGCCGCCATGCAGGCGTTCATGGCCGGCCAGATCAAGGTCGAAGGCGACATGACCAAGCTCATGGCCATGCAGTCGGCCGGCGGTCCCACCCCCGAGCAGGCCGCCTTCCAGCAGAAGCTGAAGGACATCACCGCCTAGTTTTTGCATTCTGGAGGCAATAGGTCGCTAAAAGGGCGACCTATTGCCTCCAGAATCAGTCTGCGGCCAGCTCGGCCAGCATCAACTTGCGGGCGGGGACGTCATCGTCGAATCGCAAGCTCTTCACCAGTTGCACGACGGTGCCCCGGTCGGGCTCGGAAACAAGGCGCACGTGGTCCATGAGGACCCGCATCAGCCCGACGCCCCGGCCGCTTTCGGCGTCGGCATCCGACATGCCCGGATTGACCGCATCCGTATCGAAGCCGGCGCCGACGTCGACCACGCGGATCACGCAGTTGTAGGGGCCGATCAGCACTTCGACGTCGTAGACGTGGCCGGGCCCGGCGTGGGTGAGCACGTTGGCGCAGGCCTCGGCCAGCGCCAACTCCACGTCGTGGGCGTCGTCCTCGTTGGCGCCGACCTCCTGGAGCGCGTACTCGGCGAGGTGCCTGACCAGCGGCACACTCACCCGATCACGCGGCAATCGCAGGGAAAGCTCGATGCGAAAACCCTTGGGCTCCTCGCCGAGGAATTCCGCCGAATCATTTCTCGGATCTTGGTTCACAGGTCTCACGCCGTAGCTCGTCGCTTCGGCCGCGGCTTCCTCCGAGGGTTTGCCTACCCCCTGGGGACCTCCCGCACACCGATCGTCGGCTTTCATTAGCGTCCGGCGGATGGATGGTGACGTTGTCAGCGTGGAACGGGTGGTCGCGGCGCCGCCCGAGGCGATTTTCGAGTTGGTGGCCGACGCGGCCAAGCACCCGTTGATCGACGGGTCCGGGACCGTCAAGGAGGTCCAGGCCGGCGCCCCCGAAAAGCTGACGATGGGCTCGACCTTCGGCATGGACATGAAGCTGGGGATCAACTACTCGATGGTGAGCGAGGTGATCGAGTTCGAGCCCAACCGTCGCATCGCCTGGCAGACCAAGTCCCGCGGGTTCGCTTCCCGGTTCACCGGCGGCCGGATCTGGCGCTACGAGCTGGAGCCGGTCGACGGCGGCACCAAGGTTCGCGAGAGCTGGGACATCTCGCGGGACCACCAGCGGCGGATCTTCAAGCTGATGCCGGGGATGGCCAAGAGGACGGAGGCCAACATGAGCAAGACGCTCGACCGCATCGCCGAGGTGGTCGATAAGCCCACGGCCTGATGGACCAGCGGCTGCAGCTGATCACGCTGGGCGTGCGCGACGTGGCCGCGTCGAAACGGTTCTACGTCGACGGCCTGGGCTGGTCGCCCCTGCTCGAGCTGGACGACGTGCTGTTCTTCCAGGTCGGACCGGGGTTGGTGCTGTCCCTCTTCGGCGCCGACGCGCTGACCGCCGATGCCGGCCTGCCCGACCCGGCGGCGTCGGCCGCTGCGCTCCCCGGTCGGATCACGCTGGGTCGCAACGTGCCGACCGAAGCCGAGGTCGACGCGGCGGTGGCCAAGGCGGGGGCGGCCGGCGGCACGATCCTGAAGGCCCCGATGAAGGCGTTCTGGGGCGGCTACCACGGCTTCGTGGCCGACCCCGACGGCTTCGCATGGGAGATCGCCTACAACCCGGGCCTGGTCTTCGCCGACGACGGCACCGTCAGGTTCACCGAAGTCGAAGCGGATTGAGCGCAGTCAGGAAGAAGAAAAGGCAACGCGGGTTGCGTCGCGGCCGGGGCCGGCCTGGGCCCACCAGCCCAACGTGCCATGGTCGAGCAGCTCGCGGGCCGCGGTGACGACTGCGCCGTAGGCGACCAGCGCGAACCCGCTCCCTATCGAGATGCGGGCGACGCCGGCCTCGGCCAGCTCGGGCACCGTCGGCGCGCCCGGCAGCGCGAGCACGTTGACCGGGCGATCGACTTCGCCCACGAGTGTGCGCACGTCGTCGACCGCGACGACTCGGGGCGCGAACAGCACGTCGGCGCCTGCTTCCTGGAACGCCTGCAACCGGGCGATGGTGTCGGCCATGTCGGGTCGACCGTGGATGAAGTTCTCGGCCCGCGCCGTCAGCACCAGGCGCCCGCCGGCGGCGTCGGCCGCCGCCCGCACCCGGTCGACCGCCAGGCCGAACTCGTAGATCGGGTCGTCGCGCCGGCCGGTGTAGTCCTCGATCGAACACCCGGCCAAACCGGCGTCGACCGCCAGCCCGATCGTCTCAGCCACGTCGGCCGGCGCGTCGGCGAAGCCGTTCTCGAGGTCGGCCGATACGGGCACGTCGACCGCAGCCACCAGCGCAGCGGCGTGGTCGATGGCTTCGTCGCGCGTGACCGAGCCGTCGAGGCGCCCCAGCGTGTTGGCGAACCCACCACTGGTGGTGGCCAACGCCTGGAAGCCGATCGACGCGAGGAGCTTGGCCGACCCCTGGTCCCACGGGTTGGGCATCACCAACGGCGTGCCCGGTACGTGCAGGGAGCGGAACCGCTCGACCTTGTCCGCCGCTGGCTCCCCAGCCGTCATCGTTCGGCCAGCGCTTTGATGCGCTCGAGGCTGGTGCTGATGTTCCACTGCGTGTCGCGGTCGCTCTTGGCGCCGAAGCCGGGCACGGCGCGCAGGGCCCGCACCCACCGCGGCATGGCCACGATTTCGTACGCCTCCGTCAGCGTCGTCGTCCCGCCGGCACCGTCGAGCTGGTAGCGCCAGCGCGTCGACTCCGCGCCCTTGAACAACGTCGAGAAGGCGAAGGTGCGGGAAGGGTCGCTCGTCGTGATGACGCACTCACGCGACCAACGCGCGCCGTTGAGCCGGTTGTGCCCGCGGAACCGCGCACCGGGCTCGATCCACTCGGCCCGGCGGCAGACCGGGCTCCACTCGGGGGTGCGGGTGGGGTCGCTCACGATGGCCCACACCTTCTCGGGCGTTGCCGCGATCTGCACCTGCTTCTCCGCGGTCGGCGTTTCGATTGTCTGCACCACATCGCCATCATCGCACCGCGCCAGCGCTGTCACCTAGGCCGCCACCGGCGCGTAGCGTTGGCGCCATGGCGGTGCAGCTCAACCACACGATCGTCAACTCCCACGACAGCGTGGCGTCGGCTCGGTTCATGAGCGACGTGTTCGGCCTGCCGGAACCGACGGTGTTCGGCCCGTTCCAGGTCATCGAAGCGGCCAACGGCGTGAGCCTGGACTTCATCGACGTCGGCGACGACGGAGTGGTGCACGCGCAGCACTACGCGTTCCTCGTCGCCGAGGACGAGTTCGACTCGATCTTCGCCCGCGTCGTCGAGCGCGGCCTCGACTACTGGGCCGACCCCGGCCACTCGCAGCCCGGCCGCATCAACCACCACTACGGCGGGCGGGGCGTGTACTTCGACAGCCCCGACGGCCACTTCCTCGAGATCATCACCACTCCCTACGGCAGCGAGCCCTGACCCTCGCCGTCGTCCTGGCCGACACGCACATGCGCAGCGGTTCGCGCCGGCAACTTCCCGAGGCCGTGCACCGTCAGCTCGGCCACGCCGACGTCGTGCTCCACGCCGGCGACGTCCTCGATCACTCGGTGCTGGCCGCCCTGGCGTCGTATGCGCCGACCCACGCCGTCCTCGGCAACAACGACGTTGGCCTCGCGGGGGTCTTGCCAGAAACGCGCGTCGTCGACGTCGGCGGTGTGGCCGTGGCCATGATCCACGATTCCGGCCCGCGGACCGGCCGTGAACGGCGCATGCAGCGGCGCTTCCCCGGCGTTCCCGTGGTCGTGTTCGGTCACAGCCACATTCCCTGGAACGCAGCGGGCCTCGACGGCCAGTTGCTGTTCAACCCAGGCTCGCCCACCGACCGCCGGCGCCAGCCGCACTGCACGATGGGGTTGTTGGAGTGCGACGACGGACTCGTCGTCCGTCATGACATCGTCGTGGTCTAGGACCGCGCCGGGCCTAGGCGACGTCGGTGACGGGGGCGACGAACTGCGAGTTGTACAGCCGGTAGTAGGGGCCGTCGCGCGACAGCAGTTCGTTGTGCGAGCCCTGCTCGACGATGCGACCGTTCTCCATGACGAGGATGGTGTCGGCGCCCCGGATGGTCGACAGGCGGTGGGCGATGACAAAGCTTGTGCGCTGGGCGCGCAGCGCGTTCATCGCTTCTTGGATCTGCACCTCGGTGCGGGTGTCGACCGAGCTGGTCGCCTCGTCGAGGATGAGGATCGACGGGTCGGCGAGGAAGGCCCGGGCGATCGTCATCAGCTGCTTCTGACCGGCGCTGATGTTGTCGCCCTCCTCATTGATCACCGTGTCGTACCCGTCGGGCAGGGAGTGCACGAAGCGGTCGACGTAGGTGGCCCGGGCCGCGGCCATGATCTCTTCCTCGCTGGCGTCGGGGTTCCCGTAGGCGATGTTGTCGCGGATCGTGCCGCCGAACAGCCACGTGTCCTGCAGCACCATGCCGATGTGCGAGCGCAGCTCGGCCCGGGGGATCGAGGCGATGTCGCGACCGTCGAGGGTGATCGACCCGCCGTCGAGTTCGTAGAACCGCATGATCAGGTTGACTAGGGTCGTCTTGCCCGCGCCGGTGGGCCCCACGATGGCGATCGTCTGGCCCGGTTCGGCGACCAGCGACAGGCCTTCGATCAGCGTCGTGTCGGGCGCATAGGAGAACGTGATGTCGCGGAACTCGACCCGGCCCCGCGGCGGTGGTGCGGGCGACGCGGGAGAGTCGGCGCTCTGCTCCTCGGCGTCGAGGAACTCGAAGACCCGTTCGAGCGACGCGATGCCCGACTGGAAGACGTTCATCATGGACGCCAGCTGGGTGAGCGGCATCGAGAAGCTGCGCGAATACTGGATGAACGCCTGCACCTCGCCGACGGTGATGGCGCCGCTGGCGACGCGCAGCCCGCCCACGACGGCGACCAGGGCGTACTGCACATTGCCGAGGAACATCGTCATCGGCTGCATCAGGCTCGACATGAACTGGGCGCCGAACGACGACTCGTACAGCTCGTCGTTGGTCGTGCGGAACCGGCCCTCGACTTCGTGCTGGCGGCCGAAGGACTTGACGATGGCGTGGCCGGTGAACGTCTCCTCGATCTGCGCGTTCAGCGCGCCGGTGCTGCCCCACTGCGCCATGTAGCGCGGCCGGGCCCGCTTGGCGATCGAGCGCATGCCGTAGATCGACGCCGGCACCGTGGTCATGGCGACGAGTGCCAGTAAGGGCGAGATGGTGAACATCATGATCGTGACGCCGATGAGCAGGAGCACCGACGTGAGCATCTGGCTCATCGTCTGTTGCAGGCTCTGGGCCACGTTGTCGAGGTCGTTGGTGACGCGGCTCAAGAGGTCGCCGCGCTGTTGCTGGTCGACGTAGCTGAGCGGCAGCCGGTTGAGCTTGTCCTCGGCCATCGAGCGCAGGCGGAACATCAGCCGCTGCACCACCCCGGCGATCAGGTAGGCGGTACCCAGGGTCAGCACGAACGAGCCCCCGTAGAGGAGCATCGCTTCGAACAGCACGTGGTGCAGGCGCCCGAAGTCGATGCCGGCGGGAGTGATGACGCCGCGCACGATGACGTCGGTGGCCCGGCCGAGCACGCGCGGTCCGAGCACGTTGAGGAGGGCGCCACCGATGGCGGCCAGCGCGATGACGACGAGCACGGCGCGTTGCGGACGCAACAACCGGCCCAGGCGGGCTACCGAGGATCGGAAGTTCTTCGACCGCTCCGCCGGCATGCCCGCGGCCATCCACCGCCCGGCCACCCGCGTCTCGGGCGACGCCAGGTTGGTGGTCTCCGTTTCCTCTTCGGTGTCGACCGGCGGGTCCTGCGCGGTCTCGTTTACCGTGCTCTGTGTCTCCGTCATGCCGCGCTCCGCTCGCCGATTTGTGACTGCACGATCTCGGCGTAGGTGGGGCACTCGGCGATGAGCTGATCGTGCGTCCCCCGGCCGACGAGTTGTCCGTCCTCGAGCACGAGGATGTCGTCGGCGGTGGAGATCGTCGATACCCGCTGGGCCACGATGATCACCGCGGCGTCGGCGGTGTACGGCCCGAGCGCAGCGCGCAGGCGGGCGTCGGTCGTCAGGTCGAGCGCGGAGAATGAATCGTCGAACACGTAGACCTCGGGCCGTCGGATCAGGGCCCGGGCAATGGAGAGCCGTTGGCGCTGCCCGCCCGACACGTTGGTGCCGCCCTGCTCGATGCGCGCCTGGAGGCCGCCGGGCATGGCCCGCACGAAGTCGGCGGCCTGGGCCACTTCGAGCGCTTCCCACATCTCGGCCTCGGTGGCGTCGGGCTTGCCGTACTCCAGGTTGCTGGCGACGGTCCCCGAGAACAGGTACGGCTTCTGCGGGACGAACCCGATGCTGCTCCACAACAGGTCGGGGTTCAGGTCGCGCACGTTGACGCCGTCGACCAGGACCGATCCCGACGTCGCGTCGAACAGCCGTGGGATGAGGTTCACCAGCGTGGTCTTGCCCGACCCGGTGCTGCCGATGATGGCGGTGGTCTGGCCCGCCCCGGTGGCGAAGGTGATGTCGCTGAGCACCGCATGTTCGGCCCCCGGGTAGTGGAATCCGACGTCGCGGAACTCGAGGGCGCCGTGGGTAATGACGTGGTCGACCGGCTCCACCGGAGGAACCACGCTCGAGTCGGTGTCGAGCACCTCTTGGATGCGTCCGGCCGACACCGCGGCGCGGGGGATCATCGATATGACGAACGTCGCCATCATCACCGACATCAGGATCTGCACGAGGTAGCTGAGGTAGGCCACCAGCGCGCCGACGTGCAGGTTGCCGGCGGCGATGCGATTGGCGCCCATCCACAACACGGCGACGCTCGACAGGTTGATGATGAGGTTCGATGTCGGGAACATCGACGCCATGAGACGCCCGCCGCGCAACGACACCGCGGTCAGGTCCTCGTTGGCTGCTTCGAACCGCCGGGCCTCCTGCGGCTCACGAACGAACGCCCGCACGACGCGGATGCCGGTGATCTGCTCGCGGAGCAGGCGGTTGATCTGGTCGATGCGCTCCTGCATCACCCGGAAGGACGGCACCATGCGTGACACGATCGAGCCGAGGATGATCGCGGCGCCCGGCATGCTCACCAGCAGGATCCTCGACAGCCCGACGTCCTCGCGCACGGCCATGACGACACCGATGATCACCGTGATGGGGGCGCCGATGGCCATGGTCGCCGTCATCACGACGAGAAGCTGCACCTGCTGCACGTCGTTGGTGATCCTGGTGATGAGCGACGGCGCACCGAAGGCGCCGACCTCGCGGGCGGAGAACTCAGTGACTTGATGAAACAACGCGCTGCGCACGTCGCGACCGAAGCCCATGGCGACCTTGGCGCCGAAGTACACCGCCGCCACCGCGAACGAGATCTGGATGAGGGAGAAGCCGAGCATGACCGCGCCCATCGCCCGGATGTAGCCGACGTTGCCGGTGATGACGCCGTGGTCGATGATGCGGGCGTTCAGCGTCGGCAAGGTGAGCGCCGCGGTGGTCTGCACGATCTGGAGACCGAGTACGAGGTACAGCGTCTTGCGATAGGGGCGGAGCTGCGTGCGCAGCAGGCGGACGAGCATCGCGTTACCGGCCCTTACCCTTGGTGGCCCGGGACACGCCGTGGAGGAACAGTTCGATGATGTCGGCCGGCGCCATGGGCTCGCCCACCATCATCGGGTGCGTGGCCGACAGCGTGAGCGTGCGCAGGTGACGGGCGGCGACAAGCGGCTCGACCCACAGCTTCGTGCGATTCGCCTTGAAAAGATCGACCAGGGCGTCGAGGTCGACCACCGGCCGCTTGGTCTGGTTGTGGAAGCGCGGGCCGATGCTGGACACCAGTCGCCAGATGTCGACGACGCGCTGCTGGAGGATCTCGACTGCTGCGACCAGCGAGGCTTCGAACGAGAGCGACGCGTCGATGGCCCGCAAGTGCTCCTCGAGCGGTGCGGTATCGAGCGCAGCCTCGACGGCCGCGGTGATGACGGCGTCCTTGTCGGCGAAGACCCGGAAGATGGTGCCCTCGGCGATCCCGGCGGCGTCGGCGATCTGGCGGGTGGTGACCATCTCGCCGTGCGCCACGAGCAACGGGAGCGTGGAGGCGACGATGGCCGAGCGGCGCTCGTCGGGAGGTAGCGAGGCGGCGCGCCTGACGGCCGGCGCCGCGGTGGGGGACATCAGCCCACTCTAGGTGAGTGAGCACTCACTCACCAAACGAGTTGCTGGCCGTTACGTCTTTTGGCGGCTCCGGCGGGCGGGGGCGCCGACCGAGGCGGTGCAGAACGCGCAGCGGCGGGCGCCGATGGGGATCGAGCTGAGGCACTCGGGGCACTCCTCGGTGGCGGTCTCGACCTCGGGCTCGGTCCGGCGGCGCTCCATCAGGCGGTTGACCGGCCGCACCACCAAGAAGAACAGCACGGCAATGATCAGCACGAAGCTGATGAGGTCGTCGATCACCGCGCCGTAACGGAACACCGAGCCGCTGATCGTGAAAGTGAGGTTGCTGAAGCTGGCCCGGTCGCCAGGTATCGACAACAAGGGGGTGACCATGTTGGTGGTGAACGACTTGACCACCGCACCGAACGCGGCGCCGATGGCCACGCCAATGGCCAGGTCGATGACATTGCCTCGCAGGATGAAGGCACGGAAGTCACGCATGTGGGCTCCTCTCGTCCAGCACCGTCAAGTGTCGCGCCGGCGCGGGAGAATGGGCGGGTGAGGCGGTCAGGAGACGGTTTCGTCGTTGCCGGTGACGGCCAGCCCCGATGGGGCCGGTTCGGCGCCGCCGGCGTCCTCGTCCGCCACATCGACGGCGATGACCACTGGTACTTCCTGGCCCGACGCTCCCATTTCACGCACCGCGGCGGCACGTGGGCGATTCCCGGCGGCGCCCTCGACCACGGCGAGACACCGCTCGACGCCGCGCTGCGCGAGTTCTCCGAGGAGATCGGCATCGAGCTGACCGACCACACCGTCGTCCAGGTCCACGAGGGCGATCACGGGGGCTGGTCGTACTGGACGGTCGTCGTCGACGTGACCGAACGATTCGCCCCGCCCACCGAGTTGCAGTGGGAGACGGCCGACGTCCGCTGGGTCCGCCGCGAGGAGCTTCACGAGTTCGAGCTGTTCGACGCGTTCGCCGACACACTCGACCACCTCGGCCTCCGCTGATC
>JACDEA010000390.1 GCA_013816725.1 Actinomycetota bacterium | reverse complement strand
GAGGCACATCACACCGCTCGCCCGAAACGAGTTCATCTGCTGGGTCGAGGATGCCAAGCAGGGCAAGACACGAGAACGCCGCATTCGCCGGACCCAGGAGGAGCTGGAGGAAGGCCAACGTCGACCTTGTTGCTGGCCCGGCTGCAAGCATCGCGAGCGCACCGGCAAGTAGGGGTCAGTCGTCGGGCGGCCACGACGGTCGCGACGACCGTCGACCTCGCGTGCCGGTGCGAGTCCCACTCCGCCGAAGCCTTTAGTGTCGGGGCGTGAGCTCGGCCGCCGCCCACTTCGCCGAACACGGATGGTGGCTGGCAGACACGCTCGACGAGGACGGCGCCGCTCGGCTACGAGCGTGGGTCAGCGAGGTTTCAGCCTGGCCCGACGACGGTGGCGAGTGGCTCCACTACCGCGAGCAGACCGACGACGGACCCAAGCTTTGTCGCACCGAGAACTTCACGCCGTTCCACGCCGGGCTCCGTGACTTGCTGACCGCCGGCGAAATGATCGACGGCGCGTCCGAACTGCTCGGCCAACCAGCCGTGCTCTACAAGGAGAAGATCAATTACAAGCTTCCGGGCGGCGCGGGCTACGCGCCACACCAGGACGCCCCCGCCTACCCGTTCGTGCAGGTACACGTGTCATGCATGGTGGCCGTCGACGACGCCACCACCGACAACGGCTGCCTCGAGGTTGCGTCCGGTCTCCATCACGAAGTGCTGCCGCTCGACGATGTCGGCTGCGTGCGCGCCGACGTGGCCGCCACGCTCGACTGGACACACGTCGAGGTGAGGGCCGGCCAGACCTTGTGGTTCCACTCGCGTACGCCGCACCGGAGCGGGCCCAACAACTCACAGGTGCCGCGCCGCGCGCTCTACCCGACGTACAACGCGGTGGCCGAGGGCGACCTGCGCGCCGACTACTACCGCGAGAAGTTGGCGCAGTTCGCCGCGGCCGCTGATGGCACCGAGGGCGGACGAGTCCGCGTTTCGCTCATCGGCGACTTCCAGGGCAAACCGGTTCTGTGACGCCGGCGACCAGCCTCGCCGAGGTCGTCTCGCTCTACCAGCGGTGGGGTGACGACAACTACGACGAAGACCTCAGCCAGCTCGCACACGCCGAACAGACCGCGGCACGCGCGGTCGCGTCCGGCTCGGGCGAAGCGCTGATCGCGGCCGCGCTGCTGCACGACGTGGGACACCTGCTGCACCTCGCCGCCCTCAGCGACGCCCGCCACGAGACCAGCGGGCCCGCCTATCTCGGCGCGCTGTTCGGCCCCGATATCACCGACCCGATCGCGCTGCACGTCGAGGCCAAGCGCTACCTCTGCGCGGTCGACGCCACGTATCACGACACGTTGTCGGTGGGCTCGCGTCAAAGCCTCGTGCGCCAGGGCGGCCCCATGACGGCAACCGACTCGGCTGCGTTCGAAACCCAACCCGGTTGGGGGGACGCGGTGCAGCTGCGTCGTTGGGACGACGAAGGCAAGGTCGACGGCCTAACCGTCGCCCCGCTGGCCGAATACCTGCCGCTGCTTGAAGGCCTGCGCCGCTAGCTACGGGCGCCGATGAGGTGCGCGGCCGCGCCGTTGAGACACCTCGGCCCGATGGCGCGGTGACCATTGCCGATCACGGCCCAGAGCCAACGCGCCTCGGCGCGGTGGTAGCGCAGCATCGTGGTCCAGGTCACGGCGTCGCCGTCGATCACGAAGACCATGCGACCCGCGGCCAGCGATCCGTCGGTGTCCATCACCATGAGTGCCGGTTCACAGGTGGACACGGTCCAACCGAAGGCCGAGCCCGGGGCGTCGTGCGGTAGCAGGTCGAACCGGAGCAAGCCGTGCCACACGATCGATCCGAACAGCCCACGCGACCCGTGCAGACTGCTATCGGCCCACGCCCGCGCCGTCGCGCCGCGGGTGCCGTTGATCCGGAAGGCGTCGACATAGTCGGCGCCGAACGCGGCAACGAGGCCGCCGTCGGGGTCGACCCGGCGCGCTTCATCAACGAGGGTCATGGCTTCGCATTTCTATACGGTTCCGTATGCATTGGCATACGGTACCGTATAGATCATGCCCGCTCCTATTCGGACGCCACGCGAGCGCTGGGTTGACGCCGGACTCCAAGCCCTGGCCGCGCACGGCCCAATTGGCGTGCGGATCGAGGTGCTTGCCGAACAGCTCGGCGTTACCAAAGGCGGTTTCTACGGGCAGTTCGCCAATCGCGACGACTTCCTTGAGGCACTGCTCGACGCCTGGGAAAAGCGGAGCACCGACGACGTGCTCGCCGAGGTCGAAGGCCGCGACGACGCCCGCGAGCGAATCCAGCGCGCCGGAGCCCTGACCTTCGCGAAGGACCTGCTCCCGATAGACCTCGCCGTTCGCTTCTGGGCCCGGTCTGACCGCGCCGTCGCCGCTCGATTGCGACGAGTCGACAACCGGCGCATGACCTACCTACGAGAACAGTTCGCGACCCTCATCGACGACCCCGACGAGATCGAGGCCCGCTCCACCCTGGCCTTCAGCCTCGCCATCGGTCAGCAGCTCATGGCCGCTGACCATGGCCCGCGAAGCCGACGCCAAGCCGTAGCGCTCGCGACGTCCGCGCTGCTTTCGACCGACCGAGCGCGCCGAGGTTGAGCAGCGCGAAGGCGGCCTGATTACGCGGACCGGGTTCCGCGCTAGCCGGCGTGGATGCGGCTGACCGTGATGAACGAGCAGGCGCCGCGACCTGTGCACAGGTGGGGTGATCAGGTGGCTCCGCTTCCTCGGCGGGCGGTCAGCCGCGCCTGGATGATGAGGGTGACGATGCCGGCGGTGATCAGGCCGGCGACGTTCACTGCGAGCTGGAGGGCGGCGCCGCCGACTTCTGGCGCCTCGGTGTAGGCGGCTGCCAGGCCGATGTTGGCGATCGCGGGGACGGTCGTAACC
>JACDEA010000389.1 GCA_013816725.1 Actinomycetota bacterium | reverse complement strand
GTCGACGGCGAGCGCCCAGCCGGAGTCGGTGCGAATGATGCGCTCGGCGCCCAGCACCGGTCTTAGGCGGGAGACGAGAACGCCGATCTGTTCAACGGGGCGCGCCGGAGGGTCGTCGCCCCAGAGCACGTCGGCGATGCGGTCTCCGCTGACCGGTGCGCTGCGAGCGAGGGCAAGCAGCTTCAGCAGCGTGCGCGCCTTGCGGCTCCCGAGTTGGCGCGTCGCGGTGCCCTCGATATCCAAGCCCCCCAGGAGTCGGACCCGCACAGCTGCATTCTGGCGTCACCGCGAGCCCCACGCTCCGACGAAGACCCCATGCCACAGTGGGGGCCACGACAGTGGACAAGTCCGGAGTCTCACCAGCGCGCAGGTCCGAACCTCCAGCGACCCACAGGACTCAGCTCGGAGACCATGTCTCGAACGCCGTCTCCACCGTGTTGGTCCACCACGACAGCTCACTCAGCGCGGCTGCTCGTGTGGCATCGTCGGTTGCATCGCCGGTTCGCCGTGAGGTCGTACGTGCCGAGGAGGGGTCGTACGTGCCTACCCCGAAGCCGCTTGGTTGCAGGCCGCGTCGGCGTGGTCGTGGGGTACGACCAACTCCACAGCCGGCAGATCGGGGTAGAGGAACCGAGCAAGGCCGACCGCGAGCGCGCCACCGGCAAGTTGAGCGACGATGAAGGCAGGCGCCGACGACGGTTTGATCCCAGCGAAGGTGTCAGTCAGCGTTCGGCCGACGCTGACCGCGGGGTTGGCGAACGACGTCGAGCTTGTGAACCAGTACGCGGCGGCGATGTAGCCGCCCACCGCGAACGGCGCGGTCGAGGCTCGGCCGGAACGCACCACGCCGAGGATCACCGTCAACAGACCAAACGTCGCCACCACCTCCCCCAACCACAAGCCGCCGCTGCTGCGCGTGTGCGTCGACAAGGTGATCGCGTCGAGTTCGAACATCAGGTTGGCGACGACCGCACCAACGCAGGCACCGAGCACCTGCGCCGGGACATAGGAGACGAGCTCGCGAGTCGTGAGCCCGCCGAGCACGCGGTCCGCGATGCTCACCACAGGATTGAAGTGCGCGCCCGACACGGACCCGAACGCCAGGATCAGCGCGACCAGACCGGCGCCGGTGGCGACGGAGTTCTCCAGCAGTTGCAGTCCGATGTCGTTGGGTGAGAGGCGTTGGGCGTAGATGCCAGAACCGACGACGATGGCGACGAGTAGCGCTGTGCCGACTGCCTCCGCTGTCACCTTGCGTGCGAGGTCTCGGTCCATCAGCAACAGGGCCGACGCTGCTCCCTGACCGGCGGGCACGACGAGACCAGCTCGTCGAGCTGTCCAGCCAGATCGGCCAACGCGTTGGCGCGCAAGCGGTAGTAGGTCCAGTACCGCCACTTCTCGCTCTCCACCAGACCGGCTTCGCGCAGCACTCGCAGGTGATGCGAGACGAGCGGCTGCGGCGCGCCGAGATCCTCAACTAGGTGGCAGACACACAACTCTTCCTGGGCCAAGGACTGAACGATCTGCCAGCGCAACGGCTCGGCGAGCGCCTTCAGCAACGGCGACACATCCACATCAACAGTCATCGACATTGATCTTAGTTGATATCGCTCGGCGCCCCAACCGACGGGGTGAGCAAACGGCGCTTCGGTCAGGCGAGGGCGGCACGCAGGGCGGCGAGTCGTTCGGGCACGATCCGCCACATCATCCAGCGGCCACGCTTCTCACCCGTTAGCAGGCCGGCGTCGACGAGGGCCTTGGTGTGGTGGCTGATCGTGGGTTGCGACTTGCCGAGCGGATCTTCGAGGTCGCAGGAACACACCTCGCCCCCGGCGGCGACCAGGCTGATCAGCCGCAGCCGTACAGGGTCGCCGAGAGCGGCGAACACCCTCGCGAGCTCGGTCGCCTCGTCTTCCGCGAGCGGAGCCGCCAACAGCGGCGCGCAGCACACTCCATCATCGAGCTCGATCACCGCGGTGCGTTTGGCCGGCATGCAATATCCTCCATCTATTGACAAACGTCGATGCATTCGCGAGAGTCAATACATCGACAGTCGTCAATCTACCGGAGGAGCCCTCCATTGTCACGAGTTCAACTTGCCCTCAATGTCCCCGACATCAATCAAGCCGTCGACTTCTACTCCAAGATGTTCGCCACCGAACCGGCCAAGCGCCGGCCCGGGTACGCCAACTTCGCCATCGCCGATCCCCCGCTGAAGCTCGTGCTGTTCGAGAAGCTCGACGCCGACGCGCGCCTCAACCATCTCGGTGTCGAAGTGATGTCGACCGAGGAGGTGCATTCGCACCAAGCCCGCCTCACCGATGGAGGCCTCGCTCCTGTAGATGAGAGCGGGACGTGTTGCTTCGCCAAGCAGGACAAGGTGTGGGTCGACGGGCCCGACGGAGCGTGGGAGATCTACACCGTGCTCGAGCACAGCGAGACTTTCGGTCAGTCGTCAGCGCACGTCGACGATGGCGGAGACTCCGCGTGCTGCGTCTCGTCGTCCGAGTCCGTCACATCCTGCTGCTGATGGCTGCACCGCGATCCGACAGCGACGTCCGCGAGACCGTCCGGCGCCGCTACGCCGCGGCCGCCGGCAAATCCGCGGTAGGTGAGTACGGCGAAGCCCGCGCCGCCGAGTCGGGGTGCTCCGACCCAGTGTTCGGAGCTGACCTCTATACCGATGATGCCGCCGCCGGAGCTCCCGAAGCGGCGGTAGCGGCGTCACTCGGTTGTGGTGTTCCGACGGCGGTTGCCGATCTGCATCCCGGCGAGACGGTGCTCGACCTTGGATCCGGCGCCGGCGCCGACGTCCTCATCTCCGCCCGCCGAGTCGGCGCGACCGGCAGGGCCGTCGGGCTGGACATGACCGACGAGATGCTCGATCTCGCGCGCGCACATGCCGCCGACGCCGGCGTCGAGACCGTCGAGTTCCTCAAGGG
>JACDEA010000388.1 GCA_013816725.1 Actinomycetota bacterium | reverse complement strand
GGGAGATCGTGGCCCATGTCGTCGAGCACGAGTAGCTCGGCCCCCGGCACGGCGGCGGCGGTGGCCTCACCGCCCGACAACCGCACCAACGGATCGACGCGGCCGTGGATCACGAGGGTCGGGCAGCGCACGCCGGCGAGGGCTTGCGTGCGGTCGCCGTCGGCCATGATCGCCGCCATCTGGTACGCCGCACCGGCCGGGTTGAAGCACCGGTCGTACGAGGTCGCAGCCCGCTGCCGGGCGCGGTCCTCGTCGTAGAGCGGGCCGCTGATCCTCCGCCACAACGTGGCGCTGTGATCGAGGTAGGCCTCGCGCTCGGTGGGCGGCGGCGAGAGCAACGCAGTGATCGCATCGGGGTCGGGCTTGCCGACCCGTGCGTCGCCGGTGGTCGACATGATCGACGTGAGCGAACGGACGCGGTCGGGATGATCGATGGTCATGCGCTGCACGATCATCCCGCCCATCGACGCTCCGACGATGTGAGCGCGGGCGATGCCGAGCGAGGTCAGTAGTGCAATGCCGTCGGCGGCCATGTCGGCCAGCGAGTATTGCGGCGGTTCGCCCGAGCTTTTCGTGGTGAGGCCGACATCGCGGTTGTCGAAGCAGACGACGCGGAATCCGGCGTCGACGAGTTGGTCGACGAAGCCCGGGGTCCAACTGATCAGTTGCGACGTGAAGCCGTTTACCAGGAGCAGCGCCGGGTCATCGGCCGAACCGCTCTCCTCGTAACAAATATCGATGCCGTTGGCTTGGACAATGGGCATCACCCATCCTCGCGTACACGGGACGAAGCGGCATGATGCACTGCGATGCCGTTCGTGCCGCTGCTGGAACCGCCCGACGACGTGGGGACGACCGAGGGGGTGCGGTGGTACTGGGTGCGGGGGAGCGAAGTGGTTCTCGTGGACGAGCCGCCCGAGGATGACGCGGTGCGCCACTTCCTCGGCGTACTTGACGGCACGCCGTGCTGGGCTGCCGACGTCGACGGGCTGAAGGGCGATCCGGGCTTTCAGTCGTTGATGGGCCTGGCCGCGCAGCTCGACGACGTCGAGTGGGCGGTGGCCGGGCGCGCCGTCCAGCTGGCGGAGTGGGATCGCACGCACCGGTTCTGCGGACGCTGCGCGTCGCCGACCTCGCCGGCGCCGGGCGAGCGGGCGCGACGGTGCGACGCGTGCGGGCTGCTGTCGTTCCCGCGCTTGGCGCCGGCGGTCATCGTCCTGGTCGAGCGCGACGGCGCGGCGTTGCTCGCTCGCAACGGTTCGTTCCCGATCCCGATGTACAGCACGATCGCCGGATTCGTCGAACCGGGCGAGACGCTGGAGGGTGCGGTCGCCCGCGAGGTGCACGAGGAGGTGGGCATCGAGGTCACCGATATCGCCTACCGCGGCAGCCAGCCGTGGCCGTTTCCGCACTCGCTCATGATCGGGTTCACGGCGCGATGGGAGAGCGGCGAGATCGCAGTCGACGGACGCGAGATCGTCGACGCCAACTGGTACGGGCCCGACGAGCTTCCGATGATCCCCCCGCCGCTGTCGATCGCCCGCAGGCTGATCGACGGCTGGCTGGCCGAGCGGGCCGACTAGATCAGCTCGGGAGGACCGCCGACACCGTGGTATCCGGGAAGTACTTGTGGTGGTGGGCGCCGGTCACTTCGAAGATCGCCGTCCCCTCGCGACCGTCGTCGGTCCGCACGCGCATCTGATTGAGGCCGCCGCGCTGGAACGGTTCGTACGGGCGGTCGAACGTTCCGTCGGCGTCGACGACGACACGTCGGCCGTCGGCCAGGACGAAGGTCGCCGTTCCTCGCAGACCGGCAACCGTTTCGCCGTGCTCGCCGTAGACGGCGACGGCACCGCTGGCGTCGACCCACTCCAGATCGTGTTCGAGGCGCACGAGCGGCACCGGCGCACTCCCGCTCGTCGGGGCCCAACAGCCGTCGGAGAAGACCTGCGCGCCGTTGGCCAGCTCCCAGTGCCACACCCCCAGGAAACCGTCGGGGAGTTGCACCTGGAACCACACCCACATAGGGCAGCGCCCGTGGTCGCGGACGCCCCAGGAATGGTCGCGCTGACCCCACCAGCCGTCGACGTCGTAGGTGGTTCCCGCGAACGTATAGGTGCCGTCGTAGGTACCGGACTGCAACATGTGGCTCTGGTCCCACACCACCTCGTGGCCGGCGCGCATCGTGCCCCGGCGCAGCCCGTACGGCGGGGTGCGGGCCCGGAACGTGAGGTCCATGCCCAGCGTGCACGCCGCGGGATCGGCCCACAAGCGGATCTCCTCGAACGGCTTGACGATCTCAACCCGCGCCGCGCCGACGTCGGGCGTATGCGGATCACCGTCGTAGGGCCTGGCCTGGTACCCCATGATCTGCTCGCCGCCCACGCGGCCCATTTGTAGCGAGTCGACGACCTGACGCTTGGGGAACGTCGCCATCGTGAGGATGAGGAGGTCGCCGACGGCGTCGGGGCGGTGGGCGACGAAGAAGAGGCTCTCGCGCCAGTGAGGGTCGTCGATGGCGACGTGGGCGAGGGGCTCTGGAAGTTGATGGACGAGCTGCTCGTCCATCGCTGTGAGTTCGGGCACGCCGGTGGATTATGGCCAATCGCCAATCATTCTGGAGGCAATAGGTCGCTGAAAGGGCGACTCATTGCCTCCAGAATGGCCATCGGGATGAAAGCGCAGCGCGCGTGGGCCGTCGTTGTCGCGATGACGGTCGTGGGCGCCGCGTGCAGCAGCGACGCGCGTCGATCGCCGCCGCCGACAGCCGTCGCGACGACCGCGGGGCCGTCGGCGGCGCCGACGACGTCGACTACGAGTGGTCTGCAGGCGGCGGTCACCGCGGCGGCGACGCACCACCGCGTGCCCGTCAGCGTTGTGGCGGTGAACCTCACGACCGGCGAACGGGGCGAGAACCTGGCCCGACGCGTCGTGCTCAGCGCCAGCCTCTACAAG
>JACDEA010000387.1 GCA_013816725.1 Actinomycetota bacterium | reverse complement strand
CTGCGCTCGAGGTTGCGCTCGGTGCGGGCCGCGGCCTGCTTCACGTCGACTCGGTTCGACGCCACGCCCATCAGGAGGTTGGCCCGGGCGCTCGACCGCAGCTCGCCGGTCCACGCCGGGAGGTCGGCGGTGGGCGCGTCGGCCACGTACTCGGCCAGCGACTGCACGACGAGGTGGAAGTCGTCCTGGATGTCGTTGACCTCGGCCACGACGCGCCCGAGCCACGACTGTGGCACCTGGTGGTCGGTGCCGTTCATCCAGAGGATCGGCCCGTCGCCTGGCAGCGCGTCGCCCAGCTCGGTCTCGTGGGCCTGGATGCGACGCACCAGCGCCTTGGCGTCGTCGGGGATGGCGGCGCCGTTGCCGTAGCCGTGGCGCAGGTACTCGGCGCGCACCGTCGAGCCGTCGGGGGCCGACCACCAGAACGCGGTGCTGTTGAGGTGGCCGGGGACGCCGCGCCACACCACGGTGTGTTCGAAGCCCGCCTGGCGCAGGATCTGTGGCATCTGCGCAATGTGGCCGAACATGTCGGGCAGATAGCCGACCGGCATGGCGCCGCCGAACGCGGTGGCCCGTTCCATTCCCTTCTGGAGGTCGCGCACGATGGTCTCGCCTGACACGAGGAACTCGTCCATGAGGATGTACCAGGGGCCCATGGCCACCCGCCCGCTGGCGCTGAGGCGGCGCAGGCGGTCCTCGGCCTCCGGCCGCACCGCCAGGTAGTCGTCGACGACGGCCATCTGCCCGTCGAGCAGGAAGCGGGCGTACGACGGGTCGGCCTCCAGCGCCGGCAGGAACTCGTCGAGCAGGTCGACCAGTCGCAAACGGAACGACTGGAACGACGCGTACCACTCCCGATCCCAATGGGTATGCGGAACGATCGCCACCGTGCGGGCCATGCGCCTCATGATGCCCCAGCTCCCCCCACCCCCGGCGGGCGACGTCGTCGAGCTGTCGAACCCGCCGCCCGCTGAAACTGCCGAACTGACAGCCAAACCGCGGGCTATAGCCCGGGTGACGCCAAGTGGTGAGCGCGACAACTCCTTAGCTAGGAGGTGTCGCCATGGCCCAGCCCAGGGTCCCATGGGCGCAGGTGCGAGCAGCGATGGTGGCGGTTGCTCGCGGAAGCACCATCGCCGAGGCAGCTGATCAGGCCGGGTTCTCCGAAAGCACGCTGTTGCGTCGTCTGGCCGAGGAACCTGTGGTGGTGCTGCGAGAACGCCAACCCCGAGCCGGGGCACTGACCCTCGAGGAACGCTTCGAGATCCATGTAGGTATCCGCGCCAACGAGGGTGACGCCGCCATCGCTGCGCGTATCGGCCGGCACCGCTCGGTGGTCTGGCGCGACATCAAGGCCAACGGCGGACGGGACCTCTACAACGCATCGAAGGCCCAAGACCGCGCGGATGAGGCGGCCCGGCGACCCAAGCCACGTTGGTTCGAGACCCGGCCGGCATTGTGGGACCACGTCCTCGAGGCGATGGTGGACGCGACATGGTCGCCACGGCTATCGCCGGCCAACTCCGCAAAGACCACCCCGACGAACCACAGTGGTGGGTGTCGCACGAGGCGATCTATCAGGCCATCTACGTCCAGGCGCGGGGCACGCTCAAGAAAGAGCTGCTCAGTTGCCTGCGCAGTGGCCGCACCCGGCGCAAGCCCCAGGGCCGGCGACCCAGCTCGACTTCGAAGATCACCGGCCTGGTCTCCATCTCTGAGCGGCCGGCCGAGGTCTGGGACCGGGCGGTGCCAGGCCACTGGGAAGGCGACCTCATCGTCGGTGCCAACAGCGCCAGCGCGGTGGCCACCCTCGTCGAGAGGACCAGCCGTTTCGGGATGCTGGTCAAGATCGATTCAAAACATGCCGAACACGTCGCTGGGCGCCTCGCCGAACAACTCACCACGTTGCCGAGCTTCTTCATGCGCTCCCTGACCTGGGACCGCGGCACCGAGATGGCGGCTCACGCCGGCTTCACCGTCGCCACCGGCATACCCGTCTACTTCGCGGATCCCCACAGCCCCTGGCAGCGACCGAGCAACGAGAACTGGAACCGCGATGCACGCTGGTTCCTCGGCCGCGGCAACCTCTCGCTCTACAGCCAGGACGAGCTCGACACCTTCGCCCGCAAGATCAACGGTCGGCCTCGTGAGATCCTCGAATGGAAGACTGCAGCGGAACGATTCGCCGAGCTTGTCGCGCTCACTGCTTGAGCTTGCCCCGCGGTTCGACTGTCAGTTCGCGTCGCCGGGGCGAATCCCGCGTCAAAGCGCGGCCACGGGCGGCGCGTGTGCGTTCCTCGGATGTCGTGGATCGTCGGGGCCCACGAAGGCCCGTTTGCCCCGTCCGTCCACCAGCATCCAGTTCTTGCGGGTCTTGAGGTCGTGGTGGTGGCTGCACAATCGATCGAGCCACTCCAGCATCGTGATGTGGGTGTCGGCCCAGTCGATGCGGTGGTCACGCTGGAGGCGGGCCACCGCGTTGCAGCCCGCCGCCGCGCAGTTCGGATACAGCCACTCCAGCGCCGTCTGCTGCTTGGCCGTGGGTGCTCGACCCAGATGGGCCACCCCGGTGAGGACTTCGCCCTTGGTGATCACCGCGGCCACCATGCCGCCCGCCTCGATGGCCTCGTCGATGGCCGATGCCGCCACCGGGCCGTAGCCGATGAGGTCCATCGCTTCGCCGGCCTGGGGCCAGCCCCGCAGCCAGGCGGCCCAGTCGATACGGAAGATCACCTTGGCCTGGCCCGAGGACTTCGCCGGCCCGGCGCCGCCGGTGACGATGCGCACCAGCGCGTCCGCCGCGTAGGCCTCACGGCGCTCCCGGGTCCCGTCACGGCGGTGCTCACAGAAGATCACGTCGGTCTCCTCGTCGACCCGGGCCATGAGCCCGGCGATTACCTCGGGGTTGTCCCGCAGGCGCAGGTTCCCGGCGCCTTCGGGATCGGTCCAGGACCGC
>JACDEA010000386.1 GCA_013816725.1 Actinomycetota bacterium | reverse complement strand
TCGGCCGTGTCACTCAGGTCGCCGGCATTTTCCGCGGCACGGGCGCGCTCGACCAACGCCTCGAACTGCTCGACGTCGACCGTCACGCGTGAGTCGTCGACGAGGAGGTAGCCGCCTTCGGTGGTTTGGATCCAGGCCGGGTCGTCGAGCGCGCGTCGGGCTCGATTCACCAGCACGTTGAGGTTCGCAGCGGGGTCAGCGGGAAGCTGACCACCCCAGATCCCTTCGATGAGAATGTCACGCGTGAGCACACGCCCTCTCGACGCTGCGAGCATCCGGAGCAATTGACGAACCCGCCGGCCGCCGAAGGAAGCCGGCTCAATCACGCGCCCGTTGCACCGGACCGTAAACCGTCCGAGCAGATCAATCTCCACGCCTCTCATAGTGGCCTCCAGGGCCCCGCTACGCCTCCGCTATCGAACCGCTATCCGGCTTCCTCATCCTCAGCCCTGACCCGTCCACCCGGAGGAGACAGCTATGGCAATCGATGAAGACCGCCTGAACGAATTCGTCGGCCGGTTCGCCAACGACCTCGGCGCCGTGTTCCACGCGGCGACAATTCTCGTAGGCGACCGGCTTGGCCTGTACGCGGCGATGGCCGACGGCGAGCCGGTGCGGCCCAGCGATCTCGCAGCCCGCACCGGCTGCGACGAGCGCTACCTGACCGAGTGGCTCTCGGCCCAGGCCGCCAGCGGTTACGCCGAGTACGACGCCGAGAACGAAACGTTCCGGCTCACCGAGGAGCAGGCCTTCGCCCTCACCAGTCCCGACAACCCGCTGTTCGCGCCCGGTGGGATGCAGGTCGCGGCTTCGACTATCGCCGACGTCGAACTCATCGCTGATGCGATCCGCACGGGCGGAGGCGTCGACTGGGGCGAGCACAACCACAACCTGTTCCCGGGCACGAACCGTTTCTTCCGGCCCAACTACATCGGCAACCTCGTCGACTCGTGGCTGCCGGCGCTGGACGGCGTAGTGGCGGAGCTCGAGACCGGAGCCTTGGTCGCCGATATCGGATGCGGATACGGCTCCTCGACCATTCTGATGGCCGAGGCCTTTCCGCAGTCGACCTTCGTGGGCAGTGACCCTCATGGCCCGTCGGTCGACGCCGCCCGCGCCGCCGCAAAAGACGCGTCGGTTGCCGATCGGTGCCGCTTCGAAGTCGCTAGCGCCACCTCGTTCTCCGGCGAGGGCTACGACCTCGTGACGTCGTTCGACTGCCTACACGACATGGGTGACCCGATCGCGGCGGCGGACTACGTCCGTTCCCGCCTGTCCGACCAGGGCACGTGGCTGATCGTCGAACCGTTCGCTCAGGACCGCCTCGAAGACAACCTGAACCCGGTTGGCCGAATCTTCTACTCGGCCTCCACGCTGATCTGCATCCCCTGCTCCCGCAGTCAGGAAGTCGGCATGGCAATGGGAGCACAAGCCGGCGAGGCCCGCACCCGCTCGGTCGTGGAGAAGGGTGGCTTCACCCGCTTTCGGCGCGTGGCCGAGACACCGTTCAACGCGGTGTACGAGGCCCGGCCATGACGAGTGTGACTACCGCCGCATCGGACACCACCCGGGCGGTCATCGACCAGTTCAACGACGCCGTGAACCGGAGGGACATCGACGGGCTTCGGGCGACGATCACCGATGACTGCATCTTCGAAAGCCCCGGCGCACCGGACGGCGGCCGGTACGTCGGCGGGGAGATGGTGAACGTCTTCGCCGAGGTGATGTCGATGGAAGGCGAGGGCCCGTTCGACGCCGAAGAGATCGTCGTGTGCGGCGACCGGGCCGTTGTCCGGTGGGTTCACACGTGGGACCACGGAGAGGGCCAGCGGGGCCACGTCCGCGGCATCGACCTGTTCCGGGTTCGTAACGGCCGGGTCTGCGAGAAACTCTCGTACGTCAAAGGTTGAGTCCCTGAACCCGTAGTCACATTCGGGTGTTGCGCCCAAAAGTGACTACGGGTTGCGGGGAAATTGGGTGATCGGGCGGCCAAACGTAGGATCGGTGACCTATGGGAGCGCCCTTTTCGATTGACGACGCGCAAGCTGCGCTTACCGACGCCGACGGTGTCGTCAAGGCGGGCGCCAAGTACCTGGCGGCCAACGGAGGCGTTGACGCGCACCAAGTCGTGGCGTACGACCTGGCTCACTCGGCGGCTGCCGTCGCTTGTGCCGGCGCAGCAGTTGAGTACGCGGCGACGGGCGAAACCGAAGCCAAGCTCGCCGCCGCGTTCGTCGCCGACGCGATCTTCGACGTCGCCTCGCGCGTGCTCGGACGCGAAGAGGCCTGGGGGTCCAACCCCGGCGTACTCGACAAGGCCGTGCGCCTCACCTCGGCGGGCCGCTCCCCTGAGTTTCTCGCCGCCCTCGTCGGCCAGCAAGGCGACCGCCACCTCGACGGCGACATGCAAATGGTCACCGAGACGTTCCGGCGTTTCGCCGAGGACAAGATCCGCCCGGTGGCCGAGCACGTCCACCGCACCAACGGCGACATCCCCGAAGACATCATCAGCGGCATCGCCGAACTCGGGGCGTTCGGTCTGTCGGTGCCCGAGGAGTACGGCGGTTGGGCCACGGGCAGCGACGACGAATATATGTCGATGGTCGTGGCTACCGAAGAGTTGAGCCGGGGCAGCCTCGGGGTCGGCGGCTCGCTGATCACGCGGCCCGAGATCCTCACCCGCGCCCTGCTCAAAGGCGGCACCGAGGAGCAGAAGCAAGAGTGGCTGCCGAAGCTGGCCACGGGCGAGGTGATGGCGGCGGTTGCAGTGACCGAGCCGGACTTCGGCTCCGACGTCGCTGGCGTGAAGATGAGCGCCGTGCTCGACGGAGACGACTACGTGGTCACCGGGGTCAAGACCTGGTGCACGTTCGCGGCCCGGGCCGACGCGCTCATGCTGCTCGTACGCACGGGCGCTCCCGACTCGGGCCACCGTGGCCTGTCTCTGCTCATCGCTCCGAAAGAACGCGGCGACGGGCACGGCTTTGAGC
>JACDEA010000385.1 GCA_013816725.1 Actinomycetota bacterium | reverse complement strand
GACCTTGCAATAGAGGCCGGCAAATCGCGGGCTGGCCAGTTGGTTGGCGTGGCCGATGACCTCGTGGATGACGTCGGGCTCCGGCGTGTAATAGGGCACCGAGTGATGGCGGATGTATTGCGTCGACATGAACCACCCGTCGCCCAGCGCGCCGTAGAAGTTCCACGGTGACACCAGCCCGGGGACGGGCTCGTACCGGAACCCGGTGATCGGCGCGAGGAGCGCCGAGACCTCGGTGAGCTGCGGCACATGATCACCCGGAAGCTGCAAAGCCTCGACGCCGCGGCGGTACTCGTCGCAGGCCAGCCGCTCGTGGCGCTCGGCCAGTTCCTTCGAGCAGGTCCGCCAGAGGTCGTGTTCCTCACCGGCGTACGGCGCAGCGGGAACGGCGTCGCCCCGGCGGTACGCGGCGGCGAGGTCCGACAGCGCCGCTCGGCGGGCGCGGTACCCGGCGTCGGTGAATCCCGGGTGGTCGGCGGCGAGCTGACCGCCATAGGCCAGCGTGTTGACGCCCTTGTCGACCAGGCCCATGTCACTCATGTCCACGAGTATGCGCCTGTCGGCCGCCGATCGTCTAGATTGCTGTCGTGAGTCGAGACAAACTGTCTCCTGAAGGCTTCAATCTGGTCAACTCGTCCTACCTCGGGGCGCGCTGAGCCGTGGTCGTTGGACGTTCTGTCGACGACACCGACCGATCCCTGATCGACCTTCTGCGGGAGGACGGCCGCATGTCGGTGAACGAACTGGCCGCCCGCACGGCCGTCTCGCGCGCCAACGCCTACCAGCGCCTGGCCGCGCTGAGGGCCAGCGGCGTGATCCGCCGCTTCACCGTTGACGTCGACCCGAAAGCGCTGGGCCAGTCGATCACCGCGTTGGTGCTGGTCGACATCGAGCAGCACGAATGGCGACAGCTCGCCGACCGCATGCTGGCCCTCCCGGGCGTGGAGTACGTCGGTTTCACGACGGGTGCGTTCGACCTCGTCCTGCTGGTGCGGGCGGCCGACATGGAGACGTTGCGCGACGTCGTCCTCGAGCGGCTCCAGTCGATGCCCGAAATCCGCTCGACGCAGACCAGCTTCGTCCTCGAGGAGTTCCGCCGCGCTTAGAGGCGGATCGTCGACGGGCCGATGTCGGCGATCGTCGGTGTGCCGAGCAGCGCCATGGCGTTGCGCAGCTCGGCGTGCAGCATGGCGAAGACCCGGTCGACGCCGGCTTCACCAGCGGCGGCCAGTCCGTACAGATAGGCGCGCCCGATCATCACACCCGAAGCGCCGAGGGCGAGGGCCTTGATGACGTCGGTGCCGCGGCGGACGCCGCCGTCGATCAGCACCTCGATGCGCTCGCCCACTGCCGCCACGACTTCGGGGAGGACCCGCACCGTCGCCGGCGCGTGGTCGAGTTGGCGGCCCCCGTGATTGGAAACGATCACCGCGTGGGCGCCGAGGTCGACCGCCAGTTGGGCGTCCTCGGCGCACTGGATCCCTTTGACGATGAACGTGCCGTCCCATCGGCGAGCGATGCGCGCCGCCGCTTCCCAGGTGACCGCCGGATCGAATTGCTTGTTGGTCAGTTCGGCCAGTCCGGTGCGGCCCGTGCCTTTGGGCGCGTGCGAGGCGACGTTGGCCAACAGCAGCTCGTCGCTGCGGAGGAAGCCCCACCACCACGCGGGCCGGCGGGCGCCGTCGATGACGGTCCGCAGGCTGGCGCGCGGCGGGATCGTCAACCCGCTGCGGTGGTCGCGCTCGCGACGGCCGAGCACCGCGGTGTCGACAGTGAGGCACAGGGCCCGGTAGCCGGCCGCCTTGGCCCGTTCGATCAGCGCGTCGACGAGGCGCTCGTCGCGCCACACGTAGAGCTGGAACCACTTCGGCGCCTCGGGCGCGACGGCGGCCACGTCTTCTATCGACCGCGTGGCCATGGTGGAGAGCGTGTAGATCGACCCAGCGCGGGCGGCGGCGGCGGCGACCGCGTTCTCCCCGGCGGGATGGAACAGCCGGGTGAAGCCGGTGGGCGCGCACAGGATCGGCGTGTCGACGGGGATTCCAGTGATCGTCGTGGCCAGGTCGACCTTGCTGGCGTCGCGCAACACGCGCGGAACCAGCGTGATCTCGCCGAACGCGGCCTTGTTGGCCCGGGCGGTGACCTCGTCTTCGGCTGCCCCCTCGAGGTAGTCGAACACCGCGGCCGGGAGCCGGCGCTGGGCGCGCGTGCGGAGATCGGCGATGGACGCGGCCCGCTCCAGTCGTGAGCGCCGCGCGCCGCGGCTCGCCAGCGCGTCGCGGACCAAGCCCACCACTGCGTTGCCTCGACGCTCCCCGCCACCGGCCATGTCGCCGAGCGTACGCGGCACGCTTGCGCTGGCGCGATTCAGCGTTCCGCGAGCTGACACGTCAGGCGGTTCTCCGGCGTGCGGGCCTGGTTGCCCAGCGTGTCGGTAGCGATCACCGACCACGTGAGCGCGACGCCAGCCGGCAGGTCCGCGGCATAGCCGGACTCGGCCCGACCCATGGCGACGTCGTGAGCGCCGGCGGTGTCGGTCCAGCGCAGCGCGACGGCGCCGACACCGCTCGCGTCCTCGACCGTCGCCGTCACGTGGCAGCCCTCGGCCCTGGTCGCCAGGTCAGGCGGTCGTTCGACGGTGGTGGCGTAGACGGCAGCGGCGGCCGACCCGTCGGCGCCCGTCACCCTGATGGTCGTTCGCAACGCGCCCTCCGGGGAGGACGGTTGCAACCGGATCTGGAGCAACGCCGTGCCGCCGGGCTTCAACACGCCCCGGGCCGGACCGATCCGCAACCACGGTACGTCAGCGGTGGCGGCCCACCGCAGCGACCGGCTCGACCGGTTGACCAGTTCGATCTCGTTGTCGCGCACGGTCAGCGCCAGCCGGGCTCGGGCGGGTAGCCGGACCAGATCGGCGACGCGGCCGGCCCGGCCCTCCCGCGACCCCGTCAGCGCGGCGGCGGTGGCGGCCACACCGACGATGAGGGCGACGACCC
>JACDEA010000384.1 GCA_013816725.1 Actinomycetota bacterium | reverse complement strand
TCGTGACGCTCCTCGCTCTTGTCGCCTGCGGCACGCGGCCGCCCCACCCCAGGTTCGCCCGGGCTGGCGTGGCGACATCGGTGGTGGCGTCGACGACGACCGAGCCGCCGACCACGACCACGACGTTTCCGCCGACGACTGTCGCCGCCGCACCCCGACCGACGCCGTCGTCGCCCTCCGCATTGGCCAACGCCAAGGCGGTCATGTCTCCCAACGGTGTCGCTCTCACCGTCACCGGCCACGACGGCAACGCCGTCGAGGTGCTGACGCCGTGCGAGAACACGGTCAAGCTCACCGATGCGGCGGTCATCGCCCCGCCGCGGGTCATCCTCGACCCCGGGCACGGCGGCGGAGAGCCCGGCGCCGTCGGGTCCAACAAGCTGGCCGAGAAGACCGTCAACCTCGCGGTGTCGCAGCAGACGAAGGCGGCGTTGGACAAGGCTGGCGTGGCCACGCTGCTCACCCACGCCGGGGACTACCGCATGACGCTCACCGCCCGCACCAAGCTGGTGACCGCGCTCAAGCCCGCCGCGTTCGTGTCGATCCACCACAACTCCGACCCCGACGGCCCGCACGACGGGCCCGGATCCGAGACGTACTACCAGGTCGCCTCGTCCACGTCGGCGCAATCGAAGCGCCTGGCCGGCCTCATCTACGAAGAGGTTGTCGCCGCGCTGCGTCCGTACAACGTGGCGTGGGTCGGCGACACCGACGCCGGTGCGAAATACCGCCAAGGGAGTTCGGGTGACGACTACTACGCGGTGCTCCGCCAGACCAAAGGGGTCGTTGCCGCCTTGGCCGAGCTGGCGTTCATCAACAATCCGCCCGAGGCCGACCTGCTGGCTCGAGCCGACGTGCAGCAGGTCGAAGGCGCCGCCGTCGCCCGCGGGATCCTGCGCTACCTCACGACCCCCGACCCCGGCTCCGGATTCACCCAGCCGTACGCGCGGACGACGCCCGCCGGCGGTGGCGGTCGGGGCAACAACTGCCAGGATCCGCCCCTCTAACGCGGCGGGACCGGCGGCTGGGCCGTTGTAGGGTCGGCCTCGTGACGCGTCTGGGCGTTCTGGCGTCGGGTACGGGGTCGATCCTCCAGGCCATCGTCGACGCCGGACTACCCGTCGCCCTCGTACTCACCGATCGGCGTTGCGGCGCCGTCGAGATCGCGGCGCAAGCCGGTGTGCCCGTCGAGGTCGTCGAGCGGACCGATTTCACCAAGGCGTTCGATCGCGACGCCTATACGAGGACGGTCGTCGAGGTGCTGAAGCGCCACGAGATCGAGCTGGTGGCCATGGCCGGGTTCGGCACGGTGATCCCCGGGATCTGGGACGCCTATCCCGACCGCGTGCTCAACACGCATCCGGCCTTGCTGCCCGCCTTCAAAGGCTGGCACCCCGTGCGCGACGCGCTGGCCTACGGCGTGAAGGTCACCGGGTGCACCGTGCATTTCGCCACGCCGGAGATGGACGCCGGCCCGATCCTGGCGCAGGAGGCGGTTCCCGTCCTGGCCGACGACACTGAGCAGACCCTGCACGAGCGGATCAAGCAGGTGGAGCGGCGGTTGTACCCGGAGACGATTCGAAAGGTGATGCAGGCATGAGGGCGCTGCTTTCGGTCTGGGACAAGACCGGCCTCGAAGCGTTGGCCAAGGGTCTGGTGGGGCTCGGGTGGGAGCTGGTGTCGAGCGGGGGCACGTCGACAGCCCTGGCTGCCGCCGGCATCGAACACGTGCCCGTCGAGGCGGTGACCGGGTCGCCCGAGATGCTCGGTGGGCGGGTCAAGACCCTGCACCCGAAGATCCACGGCGGAATCCTGGCCGACCGCGACAAGGCCGACCACGTCGCCGACCTCGAAGCCAACGCGGTGACGCCCATCGACCTGGTCGTGTGCAACCTCTACCCGTTCCGCTCCGAGCCCGGGGTCGAGATGATCGACATCGGCGGCCCGACCATGGTGCGGGCCGCGGCCAAGAACCACGCGCACGTCGGCGTCGTGGTCGACCCGGCCGACTACGGCGCGGTCCTCGACGAGCTGCGCCGCGACGGCGAGCTGTCCGCGGCGACACGCATTCGGTTGGCCCGCGCCGCATTCGCCCACACGGCGGCCTATGACGCCGCCATCGTCGGCTGGCTCGACGGCGACGACGTGCTGCCACCGACCATTCACATCGCCCTCGAGCGCGCCCAGGAATTGCGGTACGGGGAGAACCCGCACCAGCGCGGGGCGCGCTACCGCGAGACCGGCACCACAAGCTGGTGGGACGGCGTCGTGCAACACGGCGGGATGGCGCTGAGCTATCTCAACCTCTACGACGCCGAGGCCGCGTGGCAGCTCGCCCACGATCTCAGGCCCGCCGGCCTCGGAGGCAGTGCCAGGCCCGCCGGCCTCGGAGGCAGCGACAGCGAGGCGGCGGTCGCCATCATCAAGCACGCCAACCCGTGTGGTGTGGCGGTGGCCGCCGACATCGCCACCGCGTATCGCCTGGCCTATGAGTGCGACGAGAAGTCGGCCTTCGGGGGCATCGTCGCCTTCAACCGCCCGGTGACGTCGGTAGTGACCGACCTCATCGCAGAAGCGGCGCAGGCCGACGTCGTGATCGCGCCCGGCTACGAGCCCGGCACGATCGAAGCGATCACCAAGCGGCGAAAGAACACCCGGATCCTCGAAGCACCGCCGCCGGGACCGGAGCGTCGCAATTACCGCCAGATCGGCGGCGGCTTCCTCGTGCAGGAGCCGCACCACTTCGAGGCGACGCGCAACGACTGGCGAGTTGCCACCAAGCGCCAGCCCACCGACGCCGAGTGGCGCGACGCCGAGATGGCGTGGCGGCTGTGCGGTCACGTGAAGTCGAATGCCGTCGTCCTCGTCGCCAACGGTCAGGGCGTGGGCATCGGCGCCGGTCAGCAGAGCCGGGTCGACGCCGGTGAGATCGCGGCCAAGAAGGCGGCGGGCCGGGCCAAAGGCGGCGCGTGCGGCACCGACGCCTTCTACCCGTTC
>JACDEA010000383.1 GCA_013816725.1 Actinomycetota bacterium | reverse complement strand
CGCCTCGGGCCAGCGGGTCGAGTGGAGGCTCCGCTAACCGCGTGACTCGACGGGTTGCGATCGTCGGGGCCGCGCTGTCGGACTGCGGGCGGGTCGATGACAAGACGGCGTTCCACTTGCACCAGCAGGCGACGAGCCGCGCGCTGGCCGACGCCGGCATCGACAAGTCCGAGGTCGACGGCTTCATGTCGTGCGGTACCGGGTCGCTGGCGCCCATCGAGGTGGCCGAGTACCTCGGCATGGGGCCGATGAAGTGGGTCGACGGCACGAGCGTCGGGGGCAGCTCGTGGGAGTTCTACGTCGAGCACGCCGCCGCGGCCATCAGCGCCGGGCTGGCCGACGTGATCGTCGCCGCCTACGGGTCGACCACGCGGGCCAACCTCAAGCGGGGCATCCGCACGGCCAACTTGTCCTTCGGCGTCCGCGGTCCTCAGCAGTTCGACGCGCCGTACGGCCACACGCTCATGGCCAAGTACGCGATGGCGGCGCGCCGGCACATGCACGAGTTCGGCACCACGGCCGAGCAGCTGGCCGAGATCGCGGTGTCGGCCCGCTACAACGCGTCGCTGAACCCGGGCGCCTACTACCGCGACCCGATCACCGTCGACGACGTGCAGAGCGCGGCGATGGTCGCTGACCCGTTCACCAAGCTGCACTGCTGCATCCGGTCCGACGGCGGCGGTGCCGTCGTCCTCGTCTCCGAGGAGCGGTCGCGCGACTGCGCCAAGAAGCCGGTGTGGGTGCTGGGCACCGGCGAAGCCGCCACGTACACGACGTTGAGCGAGTGGGAGGACTTCACCGAGGCGCCGGCCGCCATCTCGGGGCCGCTGGCCTTCGAGCGGGCTGGGCTCACGCCCGACGACGTCGACGTGTGCGAGGTGTACGACGCGTTCACCTCGATGGTGCTGCTGTCGCTGGAAGGCCTCGGGTTCTGCAAGAAGGGCGAGGGCGGGGCGTTCGTGGAGGACGGCAAGCTGCGCGTCGGCGGTGCGCTCCCGACCAACACCGACGGCGGCGGGCTGTCGGCGTGCCACCCAGGGATGCGGGGGATGTTCCTGCTCGTCGAGGCGACCAAGCAGCTGCGCGGGGAATGCGACGACCGCCAAGTGCCCGACGCCAAGATCGCCTGCGTGAACGGCACCGGCGGCTGGTGGAGTTCGGCGTCGACCGTGCTGCTCGGGGTCGACTGATGCGAGCGCCAGCGAGCCAGGCGACGATGGGGTTTGGGGGCGCAGCCCCCAGGATGGTCGAATAGTGGAACTGGAGTTCACCGCCGAGCAGGAGGAGCTGCGCACGTCGGTGCGGTCGGTGCTGGAGAAGGAGTGCCCGCCGGCGGTAGTGCGCAGCGGCGACTTCGACGGGTTGTGGAAGCAGATGGTCGCCCTCGACTGGCCCGCGCTCACCATCGCCGAGGACTGTGGCGGGTTGGGGATGACGTTTGTTGACCTGGCCGTCGTGCTCGAGGAGCTGGGCCGCGTCGTGGCCGGCGGGCCGTTCTTCACGACGATGACCCAACTCGTTCCCGCGCTGCGTGAGGCGGGGGACGCCGACGCGCTCGGTCGCGTCGCCCGCGGTGAGCTGACCGGCGCCATCGCCGTCGACGGGATCGTGATGGGCGGCGGCGCTGTCGTGGCCGGCCCCGGCGAATTGCACAGGGACTGGTCGGGTGAGGAGATCACCACGCTGGACAAGAGCCGGCCGCTGTACCGGGTCGACATGGGCTCCGTCGATTCCGACGCGGTGCTGGACGAGGCCACCGCCGGATTGACGCTGGAGATGGTCGGTACCTGCCAGGCAATTTTCGACATGACGCTTGACTACGCCAAACAACGGGAACAGTTCGGCGTGGCCATCGGTTCGTTCCAGGCGATCAAGCACAAGCTCGTCGACATGTACGTCGCGCTGAGCCGGGCCCGGGCCTGCGCCTACTTCGCCGCCGCCACGATCGCCGAGGACGACGACCGCCGTCCGCTGGCCGTGTCGATGGCCAAGGCGGCGGTGGGTGACGCGCAGCGCATCATCTGTCAGGAGGCGATCCAGATCCACGGCGGCATCGGCTACACGTGGGAGCACGACCTCCACCTGTTCGTGAAGCGGGCCAAGACCGGCGAGGCACTCCTGGGCACCGCCGTCGATCACCGCCAGCGCGTCGCCAGGCTGATCGGCGTATAGACGTGAGCCCCGACCCGGTGATCCTGCGCGACCGCTATCGGCTCGTGCGGCGCATCAGCCGCACCGAGATGGCCGAGGTGCACGAAGCCGTCGACGAGGTCCTCGGTCGCACCGTCGCCGTGAAGCTGTTGCTGCCCGAGCTGTCCGACAACGAAGGGTTCGTCGCCCGCTTCCGGCGCGAGGCGCGGGCCGCGGCCAGCCTCAACCACCCGAACATCGTCGCCGTGTTCGACTCCGGCGAGCACGAGGGCCAGTACTTCATCGTCATGGAGTACGTCGACGGTCCGACCTTGGCGGAACTCATGGCCGAGGAGGGGCGCCTGCCCGAGACCCGCGCCGCCGAGATCGGCATGGAGATCGCCGCCGCGCTGGCCGCCGCTCACCAGCAGGGGATCGTCCACCGCGACGTCAAGCCCGGCAACGTGCTGCTCGGCGCCGGCGGCATGGTCAAGGTGGTGGACTTCGGCATCGCCCGGGCGGTGGCGGGCAACACCGCCCTCACCCGGCCGGGGACGATCGTGGGCAGCGTGTCGTACTTGTCGCCCGAACAGGCGATGGGCCAGGAGATCGGTACCGCATCGGACATCTACAGCCTGGGCGTCGTGCTCTACGCGATGGTCACCGGGCGCCCGCCGTTCCAGGCCGACACGCCGGTGGCCATCGCCCACCAGCACGTGCACCAGGACCCGGTGCCGCCCAGCGAACTCGCGAGTGACATCTCGCCCGCCTTCGAGGCGCTGGTGCTGCAGATGCTGGCCAAGGATCCCGCCGACCGACCCGCCGCGGTCGAGGACGTGCGCCAGGAACTGCTGGCGGTGATGGAAGGGTCGACCGCGCCG
>JACDEA010000382.1 GCA_013816725.1 Actinomycetota bacterium | reverse complement strand
GCGGTCGGCTGGTCCAGGCGCTACGGGCGGGACCGGTCGCGTGGGACGACATCCCGACCGTCATGGGGTGGCCCGACGACGACGCCCGGGCGCGCCGGGTCGCCGCCACCCTGGCCGCCGACGGGCTGGTCGACTTCACGCTCCCAATCGCATGTGTCGGTGCTCAGTTACCGGAGACCGCAGCGACCTGACACCGACACCCGGCTTTCAGGAGATGTGCGGTCAGGAGACGAGGGCGGCGAGGATGTCGGCGACGGCGGCGTCGGCCAGGGCGCGCATCTCGTCGTCGGTGCGGTCCTGGATGGGGTGGGGCACGAGGACCCAGCGCGGCGTGAGGCCGATCGACGCCGACTGCGCCCGGGCGGCGTCGTCGAACTCACTCGACGCGATGAACACGCCGGGCACCCCGCGCCCTTCGAGATCGACGATGTCGTGCACACTGCACGACGTGCACGAGCCTCAGTCGGCCAGCGCCTCGATCACGACGTCGCACTTCATGGCGATCTCGTGGCGCAGGTCGATCGGCGCCGGCTTGGTGAACGTCGGCTTGGCGTAGCGCTCGACCGTCAGGCCTCTCTCGGCGAGCAACTCGGCCAGCCGGTCGAGGAACACGTCGCCCCGGGCCTTGGTGATGTCGAGCAGGCCGACCGTCTTGCCCTCGAGTGAGGACGGGCGAGCGCTCAGCTCGCGGGCAACCGGGGCGCGCTCGCCGGTGGGGTCGAGGACAACTCGGGGGGCATTCATGATCCGACCTCCTTGGTCACCGGCTCACTGCCTATCGCACCGCTGGCCCACCCGCCGATGATGGCCGAGAACAACCCGGCGGCGCCGCCGGCGTGGACGATCAGCAACCCGCCAGGGCGGAACTTGGGAAGGTCGATGCCCTCGAGCCCCTCGTCGATGCCCTCGGCGATGCCGCCGGCGCCCCGCACCAACTCCTTGCCGGGCAGCAGCAACAGGCCATCGAACTCCTCCCGGAGGCGGGCCTTGGTCCACCCCGCCTCCCGGAACACCCGACCGTGTTCGGGCGACACCACGAGGAGCGCGTCGAAGGCGATCGGCAACTTCGGATGGGCCACCGATCGCAAACAGGCGGCGAAGGACCGGGCCAGCGACTCGGGCGTGCGCGACAACTGATCGACGACACCCCGCGGCCCTTCGCCGGCGAACAGCGTGATCGTCGACGCGCCGGCCGCGAAACCCCGCTCCACCGACAGCGGCTCCCACGGCGAACCGGCTTCGTCCTCGGCGAAGCAGAACGTGTACTTGCCCGGGTTGCCCAGCGTGGCCCGGTCGACCTCACCCGGTCGTCCGCCGCCAACGTTGCGGATCACCAACTGCAACGCCCGGCCGATCGACGCGTTGGCCCGGTTGCCCTGCCCGAACGCATTGCCGCCGCTGTTCATCCCGACGGCGGCGGCGATCGGACCGTTCACCACCACCACCGGGCCCGAGAAGTACGTGGTGGCCAGCAGTCCGTGGGCGTTGAACTCGTCGGTGCACGCGGCCTCGACCGCGGCCAGCACCACGGGCAGGTACTCGGGCTTGCACCCGGCCATCACCGCGTTGACGGCGACCTTCTCGACGCTGCACTCGACCAGGTCGGGCGGCACCACGGCCACGATGTCGTCGGGCGACCGGGTGGTCCCGTCGAGCATTCGGGCGACGCGTACCTCGGTGGGCGTCACCACCGGGAGCCCGTCGGTCCACCCTCGCTCGAACATGGCTTCGGCTTCGTCCTCGGCTTCGGCCAGCTCGACCCGGCGCGACCGCAGCGTGGCGCCGACGAAGCGGGCGACGACGTCGGGCTCGACCGCCTTGGCGCCGCAACCGGGGCGGTAGTCGGGGAGTCCCTCGCCCAGGCCGGCCACGCCCGTGAACGCCTCCCACTGCGATCGCGACCAGCCCACGATGCGGTCGTCGTCGTCCTTGATCAGCGTCGGCACGGTCTCCACGCCGAGTCGGTACGACGCGGCCAAACCGGCGTCGTCATCCTCGCGGTGCACCGTCAGTTCGACGCCCCGCGAGGCCAGCTCCGCGAGGACCGGCTCGACCAGCCGACAGGTCGGACAGTCCTTCTTCACGACCGCGGTGATCACGTGACCCACTCGAGGATCAGTTCGTTGACGACGTCGGGCTTCTCGACGTGCATGAAGTGGCCGGCGCCCTCGATCAGTTCGACTCGGGACTCCGGCGCCAGGTGCGCCTCGGCACCCTTCGCCAACTCGACGCTCAAGCACCCGTCGTCGACGCCGTGGAGGTACAGCGTGGGCTGCGGCCCGCTCCCCGGTATCCCGCCGCTGGCAAAGATGGCCCGGTAGTACCCGATGGCGGCGGTGAGGTTGGCCGGGTCGCGCAGCGCGTCCTTCACGTGCTCCACGTCCTCGCCGTTGGCGTAGCCCGGCGACCAGTCGGCCCAGAGGCGCTCGATGAACTCGAGGTCGTTCATGGCCACGACGACCTCGGCCAGCGGCGTCTGAAAGAAGAAGATGTAGAAGCTGCGCTTGATCTGGTCGTAGTCGAAGAACGCGGCGCCCATCGCGCCCGAGGGCGGCACCGCGGCGGTGACGACCCTGCGCCAGCGTTCGGGCTCGGCGGCCGACGCGCCGTAGGCGATGCCGGCGCCCCAGTCGTGGCCGATCAGCACCGCGCGCGAGTCGCCGCCCAGGACCTCGTGGAGGGCGTTGGCGTCGGCGGCCAACGTGGCCTGGTCGTACGTGGCGTCGGCCGGGACTGCCGAAGGTGCATACCCCCGTAAGAACGGCGCAACGGTGTGAAATCCGGCACTCGCGAGGGTAGGTAGCAGGAAACGAAACGTATGCGCCGAATCAGGAAACCCGTGGAGGCACAGGGCCAAGGGCCCGTCAGGGGGTCCGGCCTCGAGCAGAGCGATGTCGATGCCGTTGGCGTTGACGGTTCGCATCTCTCGACGGTAAGCCGCGGATCCGGTGGCCGCTTCGCCCGTGACTTTGGTCACACCAGGGCTTCCCGCGTTCACTTGTCAGTAACGTCCGCCGAAAC
>JACDEA010000381.1 GCA_013816725.1 Actinomycetota bacterium | reverse complement strand
GCTCGCGCACCGACGCCGCGGTCGCGTCGGGCTCGAACCGGTACGGAATCTGACTCATGGCGCCGAGCAGGCTAGAAGCATGTGTCGGTGCTCAGTCGCGTTTTCCGGTAACTGAGCACCGACACATCCTCTTGTTACTGGTTGCGTTGCCAGACGATGCGCAGACCGTGGAGCGTGAGCCAGGGCTCGTGGTGCTCGATGGTTTCGGAAACCGGCATGATCAGTTCGGCCAGGCCACCGGTGGCCACGACCGTGCACTCGCCCAACTCCTTCTGGAAGCGGCGCACGAGCCCGTCGACCTGCGCGGCGTAGCCGTAGACGGTCCCGGATTGGATCGACTCCATGGTGGTCTTGCCGATCACATTGCGGGGCTCGACCAACTCGACGCGCCGCAGCAGCGAGGCGCGGCCGAAAAGCGCGTCGAGGCTGATCTCGATGCCGGGGAAGATGGCGCCGCCCATATACTCCCCCTTGGCCGAGACCGCCTCGATGGTGTTGGCCGTGCCGAAGTCGACGACGATCGTCGGACCGCCGTAGAGGTCGAACGCACCCACCGCGTCGGCGATGCGGTCGGGGCCGACCTCCTTCGGGTCCTCATAGAGAATGGGCATGCCGCTCTTGACGCCCGGCCCCAGGACCAGCGGCGCGAAGCCGGCGTAGCGCTCGGTCATGTCGCGGAGCGCAGCGGTGATGCGGGGCACACCCGAGCAGATCGCCACGCCGGTGACGTGCTCCTCGAAGTTGAAGTCGTGCAGATCAATGAGCTGCGCGAACATCAGCCCGAACTCGTCCGACGTGCGCTCGGCGTTGGTTGCGATGCGCCAGTGGTCCACGAGCTGCGCGTCGTCGTACATGCCGATGACCGTGTTGGTGTTGCCGACGTCGATGGCGAGCAGCACTAGAAGTCCAGTCCGATGTCGAGGATGGGAGCCGAGTGGGTGAGCGCGCCCACCGAGATCAGGTCGGGGCCGGCGGCCGCGTACTCAGCGATGGTTGCCAGTGTCACCCCGCCGGAGACCTCGACCAGCGCGCGTGAGTCCACTTCCTTGACGCAGACGGCGACGTCACCGGGGCGCATGTTGTCGAGCATCACGATGTCGGCGCCGGCGGCCACCGCCTCGCGAACCTGCTCGAGTCGATCGCATTCGACTTCGACGCCGCGGCCGGGCCAACGCTCACGGGCCCGGTCGACGGCGTCGGCCACTCGCCAGTCGACCAGGTGGTTGTCCTTGATGAGCACCATGTCGGACAGTGACCCGCGGTGGTTGTGACCGCCGCCCGCGCGCACGGCCGCTTTCTCGAGCGTTCGCAGGCCCGGCGTGGTCTTGCGGGTGTCGAGGACGCGCACGTTGGTCCCCTTCACCGCATCCACGTAGTGACGCGTGATCGTCGCCACTCCCGACAGGTGGCACATGAAGTTCAGCGCTGTGCGCTCGGCGGTCAGCAGCGACGCCATCGGGCCGTCGATCTCGCCGATCACCTGACCGGCATCCACCGCGTCGCCGTCGGCGGTGCGCCAGTCCGCACGTATGGCCCCATCGACCTGACGGAACGCCTCGTCCGCACACGCCCGCCCGGCCAACACGCCGGCTTGGCGGGCCACGAACCGGCCGTGGCCGCGATGGGCCGGATCGAGAAGCGCCGAGGTGATGTCACCAAGCGGCCCGAGATCTTCGGCCAGTGCGGCGGCCACCACGTCGGCCAGCGCGGTCACTGGACGACCAGCCGGCGACGGAAGGCGTCGCTCGTGTCGGGAAAGTCGGTGCGGGTATGAGCGCCCCGGCTCTCCTCCCTCGCCGACGCGTTGGTGAGCAGGGCCCCGGCCACGGTCACGAGATTGGAAAGCTCGAGCGCGTCGGCGCTCGTCGCGCCGCCGACGGCGGCAACGACCGCGGCGGTCGCCGCCAACGACCCCGCGTCGCGCAACACCCCCGCGCCAACTGTCATCGCCCGCTGCAGCTCGTCGCGCAACTTCACCGGGTCCCCCACCGTTCCGCGCGGATCAGTCCGTCCCTGGGACGGAAAAATCGGCGCGGAACCCGAGAGAACGTCGCGCATGGCGCCGGTGGCGTCACAGGCGGACTTGCCGGCGGCGATGGCTTCGACGACCCGGGGCGCAAACACCATGCCTTCCAGCAGCGAATTGGATGCCAGACGGTTGGCGCCGTGGACGCCGGTGCAGGCGGTCTCGCCGCAGGCCCATAGGTTTGCCAGCGCGGTGCAGCCATCGAGGTCGGTGACGATGCCGCCCGACAGGTAATGCGCGGCGGGCGCGATCGGTAGCCAGTCCGTCGCCGGATCGAGCCCGACCTCGGCCAAGGACGCGGCGATCGTGGGAAAGCGCTGGGCGAACTGCTCGAGCCCCGTCGCGTCGAGCCACAGGTGCTCGACGCCCTGCTGGAGCATGCGTGCCGTCATGGCCCGGGCCACCACGTCACGCGGGGCCAACTCGTCGACGAAGCGCTCCCCGTTGGAGTCGCGCAACAACGCGCCGTGGCCGCGCAAGGCCTCGGACAGGAGGGGGCGGGGCATGGCCGGGTGGTGCAGGGCGGTGGGGTGGAACTGCATGAACTCGACATCGGCCACCGCGACGCCGGCGCGCAACGCCATCGCGATTCCGTCGCCGGTGGCCTGGGCCGGGTTGGTCGTGACCGCGAAGAGCTGGCCGGCGCCGCCGGTGGCGAGGAGCGTATGGGTGGCCCGCACCTCGTGGCGCTCGCCGTCGGTGGCCAGGGCGACAACCCCGCGGCAGCGCCCGCCCTCGACGATGAGGTCGACGGCCAGCCACTCCTCGAGAAGGGCGGCCGCCGTCTCCCGCACCGCGGCCACCAGCGCCCGCTCGATCTCGGCCCCGGTGGCGGCGCCACCGGCGTGGACGACCCGCGGCATCGAGTGACCACCCTCCCGCGCCAGCAGCAGCGAACCAGCGTGGTCCCGGTCAAAGACGGCACCGAGCGCGATCAATTCGTTCACGCGAGCCGGGCCTTCGTCGACGAGCACGCGAACTGCGTCGACGTCGCACAAC
>JACDEA010000380.1 GCA_013816725.1 Actinomycetota bacterium | reverse complement strand
GCCGAACGCGGACCACGGGTCCGCGACTTGCACGGCGGTTCGCAGTTCAAGTCTCTTCGGTCACGGCGTCGAAGGCGGGCGGGTACACGACGTGGCCGCCGATGGAAGGGTCGTATGCCTCGAGGACGATCACCTGCGCGGCCTCGGGCGGCGCCCACGACGGCAGGTGGATCGTGATGCCGCGGCCCACCGAATGCTCGAAGCCGAAGCGGCCGTAGTACGCCGGGCTCCCTTCCAGCACGACCAGCGGCTCGCCCCGTTCGTCCGCACCGGCCACCGCGCTGCGCACGAGCGCGCCGCCGATCCCGCGCCGCTGGTAGTCGGGCGCGACTGCGAGTGGCGAGAGCGTGAGGATGCGACGGCTTGCATCGCCGTCGTGGAGCGTCGCGTAGCTCAACATCACGTGGGCCACGACCTCGCCCTCGACTTCGGCCACCAAAGACAGCGCTGGCACGAAGTTGTCCGACGCGCGGATCGCATCGACGAGCGCCGCCTCGCGCTGCGATCCGAACGCGGCGGCGACAACCGCGGCGATCGCGTCACGGTCCTCCTCGCGCTCTTCTCGGATGTTCACGCCGATTGCCGAGCGTACGCGGCGAGCACGTCGCTGCCGCGTTGGCGCTGCGCATCACGGCGGCTCGATCCACTTCCAGTCGCCTGGCCCACCCGCCAATCGGTGGCCGCCGTTGGTGACGAGCCGGTGATCGAAGCGGCACAGCGTGGCCAGGTTCCAGTAGTCCGTTGGGCCGTCCTTGCCGAAGTCGATGTTGTAGTGGTGCGTTTCGAGACGATGGGTCGAGCCACATCCAGGCCGGACGCACCGGCCGCTGTCGCGCTCGAACGACCGCGGTCTTGACCTCGACGGGCACGCAGCCCGACGTGGTGCACCTTGGCTATGTCGGTGCCGTCGGTGGCCACGATCTTGACGAAGGCGCCGGCGAGGATCTCGCCGATGGCCAGCTCGACGGGGACCGGGCCTGCCTCTGAGGCACACGTTCCGCCCTGGCCGCGCAATCTCGTCTCGTCGACCCGGACCACCACGGTGGTCTCCACCTTGGCCCCGCCGCCTTCGAGCAGCCGCGCCAGCGCGTCGAGGCGGTAGGCGCCGGCTGACTCACGGCGACCTGCGGCGTAAGCCTCCTTGAACACCACCTCGGCTTCGGCGGCGATGGCGGCGTCGATGCGGGCCAGGCGGTCGACGGTGGTCTTGCCCTCGAAGCGCCCCGCACCTTCGTCATCGACCCAGGACCGGTACTAGCGCTCGTTGTGGATGCGGCGGTGCCGCGCTGCTTCTTGATCCACGTTGCGCCCCGCCGCCTTCTCCTTGGCCACCGTGGACTTGAGCTGCTTCGGGCCCTGGGTCCTCGCCGCGTGCAACAGCCGCTCCTCGTTCTCGGCGGTGGCCGCCGGCGCGATCTGGGCGAGTTTCGGAGGACAGCTCACCATTGCGCACGGCGGCGTCGAGCGCCGGTAGTTGACCAAGCTTGAGCGACGCTTCGAGAGTGGCGGCGGCCTGGCCGTAGGTGGTGCCCGAGGCCGAGGCCAGCCAGTCCTCGGGGCTGCGGTGACCCTGACGGCTCCACTCGCCGGCGTCGGCGGCCCGGGCAGCCACGACCATCTTGCCCGCCGCCGCCCGGCGCTCGATGGCCTCGAACTCGGTGAGGAGCTTCGACGCGTCGCGGGGATGCAGCAGCGACGGGTCAACGTCGGCGAGCACGTCGTCGAGACGGCTCACGATTCCCCGCAGTGTTTCCACCAGCGTTTCCAGCAACGCAGCCTCCCTGGTCGGAGGGGCTTCTCAGGGGGAAGTGATCAACCGCTACCCGTCATTCTATCAAACATATGTTCGATCTGTCAATACGCAGCGGGGCCGGTTCCTTTAGGAAAATCGACATCTTCGCGTTCAGGGTCGGCGCGAACTCAGTACGCAGAACTCATTGCCCTCGGGATCGGCCAGGACGATCCACGACTGCTCCCCCTGCCCGAGGTCGGCCCGCACCGCACCGAGCGCCAGCAGCCGCTCGACTTCGGCGTCGCGATCGGCGGGCCGAAAGTCGAAATGGAGGCGGTTCTTCATGGACTTGTTCTCGCGCACCGGCGAAAAAATGAGCCCCGGTAGCCGGTCGGCCGCGGGCCGGATCTCGTACTCGTCCTCGGCATCGTTGACGACAACCCAGCCCAGCGCCTCGCGCCACCACGCACCCAACCTCGCCGGATCGCGGGCGTCGACGACGGTCTGCTCCCATTCGAGACCCATCGCATCGAGCGTACGGCCCCGACCCAACCGTCATAGAAATCGCTCGCTACTCAGCACTACCTCGGCGGTAGTGATCTGTCTGACAGTTGGGCTGCGAAGCGGCGGCGGGTGCCCCACCGGAGCAACGGAGGGATGTTGTGGCGCAGCACGACGGCCTGACGCAGCCAACGGGGCACCACCTGCTCGAAGCGGTTCTGCTCGACGGCGCGAATGACGGCGTCGGCGACGCGCTCGGCCGAGACCGGCTTGGGGGGCGGCGGCGGGGGCGGCGTGCCGCGCGCTGCGAAGAAGTCGGTCTCGACGATGCCCGGGTTGACGAGCGACACGCCCACCCCGTGCGGCTCGGCCTCGAAGGAGATCGCTTCGGCCAGCCCTACCTGCGCGAACTTCGTCGCCGAGTATGCCGCTTCGAACGGCGCGCCGATCCGGCCGGCGATCGACCCGACGATCACGATGTGCCCGCGGCCGCGCTCGATCATCCCCGGCAGCACGGCGCGGATCGCGTACGCGGTCCCGAGGTAATTGATACGCATCAACCGCTCGATCTCATCGACGTCGATGTCGGCAAACGGGCCGTAGGCGCCGACCCCGGCGTTGGCGACGAGGATGTCGATGGGCCCCATCTCGGCTTCGAGCTTGGCGATCGCGCCGTCGACCTGACCGCGATCACCGACGTCGGCGACGGCGACCGCGCCGCGCCCGCCGACCTCGCTCAGCAGCGACTCCAGTTCGGTCTCCGACCGCGCAATGAGACCGACGCGCGCACCCCGCCGTGC
>JACDEA010000016.1 GCA_013816725.1 Actinomycetota bacterium | reverse complement strand
GGCCCGGTTGAGGTACTCACCCTGGATGTCGAGCGCGGAAAGTTCGCGGCCGTTGGCCAGACGCACGCGCCGCTTGCACGTGATGTCGTGGCTGATCTCGCGGATGGCCCGGATCGGGTTCTCCAGAGTGAGGTCGCGGAGGACGACGGCGGGGTCCTCGAGCATGCGCAACAGGATGCTGGTGGCGCCGACCTTCAGGAACGTGGCGTATTCACTCAGGTTCGAGTCGCCGACGATGACGTGGAGTCGACGGAAGCGCTCGGCGTCGGCGTGAGGCTCGTCGCGGGTGTTGATGATGGGGCGGCTGCGCGTCGTCGCGCTGGAAACGCCTTCCCAGATGTGCTCGGCCCGCTGGCTGATGCAGTACATGGCGCCGCGAGCGGTTTGCAGCACCTTGCCGGCGCCCGCGTAGATCTGCCGGGAGACGAAGAACGGTATGAGCACGTCGGCGTAGCGACCGAAATCGTCGCGCCGGCTGGTGAGGTAGTTCTCGTGACAGCCGTAGGAGTTGCCGGCCGAGTCGGTGTTGTTCTTGAACAGGTAGATGACGCCGCGGATGCTCTCCTCGCGCAGCCGCTGCTCGGCTTGCAGGAGAAGTGTCTCGAGCCAGCGTTCTCCGGCCTTGTCGTGGGTGACGAGGTCGAGGATCGAGTCGCACTCCGGCGTGGCGTACTCAGGATGACTGCCGACGTCGAGATAGAGGCGGGCGCCGTTCTCGAGGAACACGTTGCTGGAGCGGCCCCAGGACACCACGCGGCGGAACAGGTACCGGGCCACCTCATCGGGGCTCAGGCGGCGCTGACCGCGGAGCGTGCACGTCACGCCGTACTCGTTCTCGAGGCCGAAGATCCGTCGCTCCATCTGAGTGGCCACGGTACCGTTGAAACGTGCGCACGCGGTGCCGATGGTCCATCTGACCAGCGCGACTGGATCGTTCCACGCGCGAGTCATCGCGGCGCGGCTGGAGTTCGAAGGGATCCGCGTCGAAGTGCGGGGCGCGGGGAGCTGGCCGTGGCCCAGTCCCGGCGACGTGAAGATCTACGTCAGCGAGGAGGACTTCGCCGTCGCCGCCGAGTTACTGCTATTCGATCGCGTCGACGCGGTCTTCCAGGCCCGGTTCTAGGCGAGCCCTTCTAGCTAGGCCCTCATACCCGGCTGACGCGGTGGCCTGGCTTGTCACCACCTGCAGATGCGGCCTGGTGCCGTCGTCGCAGACCTCGCGGCCGGGACGGGCAAGCTCACCCGGCCGTGGTCGATGCGACCGAACCCGCTCTCGGCCCCACCCGCACGTCGGTCATGGAGACCTCGGCGTGGTTGGTCGGCATGTTGAACGTCCAGGCATCCACTCGGCCTTCTGGTCCTCGGTCCCGAAGTCGCGCCTCATGAGGACGGTGGGAAAGTTGCCCACGATCGAACTTTCGTTCTGGAGGTCGTTGTGCAGGCCGAATCCCTTGGCGGCGAGGTGCTCCCGAATGATCGCCATGTCCAGGTTCGACGTGCCCCGGGCCGCCATACTCGGGCGGCAGCACCATTCGCAGCCACCCGGGCAGCGTCGGTGGTCGAAGAACCTGGCGTTGTCGTTCTCGCCCTCTAGCGGCTTGACCTCCCGCTCGACGAAGTCGTCGAATCAGCTGCTAGTCATTGCCTCCAGAATGATGGTTGTCGCGTGGGCGGTAGTCGGGGTGGCGCTGCTCCTCTTCGAGTTGCACCACTGGGCCTTCTACGCACTGTTCGGCGCCATCGGGGCGCTGGCCGCCGCCATGGTGGCGATAGCGGCGCCCGACGCCTACGCGCTGCAAGCCGGTGTCGCGGTAGGGCTGTCGACTGTCGGTGTCGTCGGCGTGCGGCCCTACGTCAGCCGGATCGTCCATTCGCACCGCGGCGGGTTGGTGGCGCGCGGCGTGCACGGCGGCCTGGTCGGCCAAGAGGTCATGACGCTCGACGCGGTGGGCGACACCCATCACGCCGGCCACGTGCGCCTGGCCGGCGAGCGCTGGTTGGCGATCAGCGCCAGCGGCGTCCCGATTGAGGCGCGCACGCCAGTGTTGGTCACTGCCGTACAGGGCACGACGCTCGTCGTCCTGCCCGTCAATGCGTTGGGAGAGGAGATCGGCTGATGGGCACTGGAGCCATAGTCGGATTGGGCATGCTCGGGTTGGTGGTGATCGTGCTGCTGTTCACATTGCAGCGCATGATCAACATCGTGCAGCAGGGGCAGGTCGGTGTAGTGCAACGGCTGGGCGAGTATCGCAGGACACACGATCCGGGCCTGGTTGTCGTCGCGCCGTTCGTCGACACGTTGCAGAAGGTCGACATGCGCGAGACGCCGCGTCCCGGCGACCGCCAGGACGTGATCACCAAGGACAACGTGGTGGTCACCGTGAACGCCACGATCTTCACCCAGATCGTCGACGCCAAGCAGGCGCTGTTCAGCGTGGCCGACTTCGACATCGCCATCGACGCGCTGGCCCGCACGGCGCTGCGCTCGGTCATCGGCACCATGACGCTGGATGAATCGCTGTCCGAGCGCGAGCGCATCAACACCGACGTGCAGCAGCAGATGGAGGTCGTCACCGACAAGTGGGGGATCCGCATCAGCCGTATCGAGATCATGGAGATCGCCCCACCGCCGCAAATCCTCCAGGCGTTGGCCCTGCAGAAACAGGCCGACCAGGAGAAGCGGGCCAAGATCCTCGAGTCCGAGGGTATTCAACAGTCAGCGATCAACGTGGCCGACGGCGATGCGCAGGCGTTCGTGCGCACCGCCGAAGGCAACAAGCAAGCCGCGATCCTCGAAGCCGAAGGCGCACGCCAAGCGGCGATCTTCGAGGCTGAAGGTCGCGCGCTGGCGATCGAGACCGTTTATTCGGCGATCAAGAAGGCCCATCCGGATCCCACATTGGTGGCGATCCTGCAACTCGACGCGCTGTCGAAGTTCGCCGACAGCGAGAACACCAAGATCGTGGTGCCGTTCGAAAGTGCTGCGCTCCTGGGCGCCGCGCAAGCACTCAAAGGAGTGCTCGACGCGGTGCCCGGGGGCGACTGAATCGGCTACTAGCCGAGGAGCGTCGCTACTTCGGTGGCGTCCATGCGACGGAACGCCCGTCGTGGCTCGCCCCGCTCGAGTACGGCGACCTCGAGGTCGCCCACCTCGCGATCGGGCCCGGTGAGCGCGCCGGTGGCGGCTTTGAGCGCGTCGGTCAGGGCCCACTCGGCGCTGAACTGGCTCTCGAAGCGCTCCTGGATCGCCGCGGCGTCGCCACCGATGACCGAGAAGCGGTCCTCCTCGGCAACATTTCCGTCGTAGAGGATGTGGAACAAGCGGTCGTCGTCGATCACGTCGCCCACCTCGGCGACGAGGATTTCTACCTCGTACGGCTTCATCTCATGGGTGAAGACCTGGTTGAGGTACTGCCCGTAGAGGTTGGCGAGGGAGCGGGCGTCGACGTCCTCGCGGCTGTACTGGTAGCCCTTCACGTCGGCGTGCTGGATGCCGGCCTGCCGGAGCTGGTCAAACTCGCTGTACCGGCCGACGCCGCCGAAGGCGATGCGGTCGTACACCTCGCTGATCTTGTGCAGGTTGGGGTTGCGGTTCTCGGTGGCGAGCAGAATCCCGCCGGCGAAAGCGGTGGCGACGAGCGCGCGGCCGCGCGAGATGCCCTTGATCGCGTAGTCGGCCTTGTCCTTCATGAACTGCTCAGGCGAGACGTAGAACGGCATCGACATCAGAGTTGCCCTGCTTCGGTCTTGTGCTGGATGAGGGCGCGGAACCGCTCGGCCACATCGGGATCGCCGACCCGTTCGAACCCTTCGACGGTGATGGTGGCCACGGTGGGGTAGATGCCGCGGACGGGGTCGGGCCCGCCCGTTGCCGCGTCCTCCTCGGAGGCTTCGTAGAGGCCCTGCACCGCCAGCTCGACAGCCGAGTCGCGGTCCATGTTCTCGGTCCAGCCCAGCTTGATCGTGGTGCGGGCGTCGCGCCCGCCCGACCCCGTCGCGTGGAAGTCGGCCTCCTCGTAACGGCCACCGGTGACGTCGTAGGTGAAGATGCGGCCGGTCTGCCGGCGCAGGTCGTAGCCGGCGAAGATCGGAACGACGGCCAGGCCTTGCATGGCCATCGGCAGGTTGCCGCGGATCATCTGGGCCAGTTGATTGGCCTTGCCTTCGAGGCTGAGCGCCGCGCCGTTCAGCTTCTCGTAGTGCTCGAGCTGGAGCTGGAAGAGGCGCACCATGTCGAGGGCGGGCCCCGCGGCGCCGGCGATGGAGACGCCGCTGTGGCGATCGGCCGGGAACACCTTCTCGATGGCGCGGTGGGCGATCGAGAAGCCCTCGGTGGCTCGGCGGTCGCCGGCCATGATCACGCCGTCGGCGTAGCGCATGGCGACGATCGTGGTGCCGTGGCGGATGTCGTCCAGCTCGCCGACCAGGGGAACGGGCGGCGCCAACCCCAACTTCTGGAGAAGCCCGGCGAAGTTGGGGCCTGGGCTCTCGTCGACCGGGAACATAGGCAGCGTCATGGCGCGCAGGACGTTAGTGGGTGGGCGGCGCTAGTCCGCACGCCGCCGGCTTCAGCCGCGGGTTGAGGCGCCGGCGAAGACGAGCCCTCGACAGTGGCGACAGCGCCGTCGACGATGCCAGCCGACGAGACCCGCCCAGCCATGACGTGGCTGATCGCGAACTACGGCCACGCCCGCGAGCACCTGCGTCAACTACCTCTGACGAAGCAACTCGCGCTCCAGGCGGGCACGAACTAGGGCGGCTATCCGGAGGTCACCTTCGCTCGGCGGGGTTAGGTAAGCGATCGCGCGCTTCAGGGTGGCGGGGTCGTCGCCAAGGTCGCCCAGCGCGTTGTTACATCGGAAGCACAGCAATCCGCGAATCGCGCCATCGCCGTGCGAGTGATCAACGTGCAGGCTGATCTTGTCGGAGGGCGGTCGGTCGCAGATGGCGCAAACCCCGCCTTGTTTCGCGAGTAGTTCGTCGTACCGAGCCTGCGTGATCCCGTACTTGCGCAAGAGGTAACCCTCGCGTTCGCGAGCTTTCACTTCGGGCTTCGCTCGCCGCTGTCGTTGGTTGGCGAGATGGCGCTCCGAGTTCGCGACCTGCCACGCCTTAACGCGCGCGATCTCGTGGCCCTTGTTCTGCTCGTACCAAGCCTTGCGACGTGTCGCCGTGCAGGCCTTGCATTCAGGCCGCAGGCCGTCCCGAGCGGCGGTATCGCGGTAGAAGAGATCGACCGACTTTGTGTCTCCGCAGTGCTTGCAACGCTTCATCGACGAAGCATAACGATGCACTGTTTATCTGAGGCATAAATCGCTCATTCCCCCCCTTTTTGGACATACGACCTCACGAAATCCTCAGCATTTTCCTCCAGCACCTCGTCGATTTCGTCGAGAAGCTCGTCGAGTTCGGCCTTGATCTTGTCGCCCTGCTTGGAGTCCGGCGCCGGGGCCTCTTCGACGGTTTGGTCCTCTCGGGCGGTCGTCTGCTTCTTTTTCTGTTCCCGCTCAGGCATTGCGTTCTCCTATGAACCCAGGCGCTCGATCAGCTCTGCCGGGGTTTGGCACTCTTCTAACAACCTATCGACGAACTCCGCTGTTCCTTTGAGCGGTTCCATCATCGGTACCCGCCGCAGCGGATCGGAACCGAGGTCGAACACCAGGGAGTCCCAGTTGGCGGCGGCGACCGATCCCGCCCATTTCTGGAGGCACTTGCCCCGGAAGTAGGCCCGGGTGTCGCGCGGGGGCTCGGTAATGGCCTCGATCACGCCGGCGTCAGTCGTTACCCGTTCGAGACCGACGCGCGCCGCCAGCGACTTCTCGGGGCGGACGTCGTGGTACTGGAGATCCATGGCGGCCAGGCGGTGGTCGTCCCAGTCGAGGCCGTGGCGGTCGCGGTAGCCCTCGAGCAACCGGTACTTGGCCACCCAGTCGACCTGGCCGGCCTGCGTCGACGGATCGGTCTCCAGCGCGCTGAGCGCCGCTTCCCATCGCTGCAGCACGTCGGTGCCCACAGCCTGGTTGACGCACTCGAGCCCGCGATCCTCGGCGTACTTGCGAGCGAGATCGAGCAGCTCCCACTGGATCTCGATCGCGGTCATCGTCGAGCCGTTGGCCATCGTCATCGGCTCGCTCAACGTGAGGTCGTGCGAGATGCGCCGGATGGCCTGCACGGGGGTGGCCAGACTCAACTCCCGCTCGCCGAACCAGTCGTCCTCGATCATGGCCAGGACGATCGCGGTGGTCCCGACCTTGAGCAGCGTCGACACCTCCGACATGTTGGCGTCGCCCACGATCACGTGAAGCCGGCGGTACTTCTGCGCGTCGGCGTGCGGCTCGTCGCGGGTGTTGACGATCGGCCGCTTCAACGTGGTTTCCAGACCGACCTCCTCCTCGAAGAAGTCGGCCCGCTGCGAGAGCTGGAACGTGACCTTCTTGTCGTTGGGCGACGCCGTCTCACAACCGACCTTGCCCGCGCCACAGTAAATCTGGCGGGTGACGAAGTGCGGCATCACGTGGCGCACGATGCGGCCGAACGGGACCGCCCTGTCCATCATGTAGTTCTCGTGGCACCCGTAGGAGTTGCCCTTGCCGTCCGAGTTGTTCTTGTAGATGAAGATGCCCTGCCCGGTCGGCAGCGAGCGGGCGGCGGCGTCGATGGAACGGGCGAGGATCACCTCGCCGGCCCGGTCGAACCGCACGACTTCGAGCGCGTCGGCGCACTCCGGCGTTGAGAACTCCGGGTGGGCGTGGTCGACGTAGTAGCGCGCGCCGTTGGTGAGCACGGTGTTGACAAGGTGGGTTTCCACCTCCGGCGGCATCGCGCCCTCGCGAGCAAAGCCCCGAGCGTCGTTGCCGGGCGACTCGTCTTCGAAGTCCCACTCGATGCGTTCGCCGCCGGGTACGGGACTCTGCTGCAGGTCCTGCACGTACGCGTTGATGAGGACCGACGACGCGGCGATGGGATTGGACTCGCCCGAGCCCCGGAGCAGAATCCCGTACTCCGTCTCGATCCCGCACACCTTCACTATCGCCATAGGTAGTGAAGCGACCTTAACCCCAGTCGCTCACGTTGCGACTACAGGTATTGCCCCGTGGCGACCCGCTCGATAGAGCGCCCGCCGGTGGCGTCGTCGGGGCCGTGCGAGATGAGGGTGCGCACATAGACGATGCGCTCGCCCTTCTTGCCCGAGATCTTGGCCCAGTCGTCGGGGTTGGTGGTGTTGGGCAGATCCTCGTGTTCCTTGTACTCCTGCTTGATCGACGCCAGCAGGTCGTCGACGCGGATGCCCCTCCCCTCGCCGGCGATCGTGCGCTTAATGGCCAGCTTCTTGGCCCGGCGCACGATGTTCTCGATCATGGCCCCGGACGAGAAGTCCTTGAAATACATGATCTCCTTGTCACCGTTCTGGTAGGTGACCTCGAGGAAGCGGTTGTCGTCGTCGGCGAGATACATCGCCTCGACCGTCTTCTCGATCATCGCCCGCACCGCCTTCTCGCGGTCGCCACCGCCCAGTGACGTGACCTCGGCCTCCTCCAGCGGGAGGTCGGCGGTGAGGTACCGGGCGAAAATCTGCGCCGCCGACTGCTCGTCGGGCCGTTCGATCTTGATCTTCACGTCGAGGCGGCCCGGTCGAAGGATGGCCGGGTCGATCAGGTCCTCGCGGTTCGACGCCCCGATGACGATGACGTTGCGAAGCGTCTCGACACCGTCGATCTCGGCCAGAAGCTGCGGAACGATCGTGGACTCCATGTCCGAGCTGATGCCGGTGCCGCGCGTGCGGAATAGCGAGTCCATCTCGTCGAAGAACACGATAACGGGCACGCCCTCTTCGGACTTTTCACGGGCTCGCTGGAACACCAGGCGGATTTGGCGCTCGGTTTCCCCGACGTACTTGTTCAGCAACTCCGGGCCCTTGATGTTGAGGAAGTAGCTGCGCGCCGACTTGTCGCCGGTGACCTGCGCGACCTTCTTGGCCAAGGAGTTGGCCACCGCCTTGGCGATGAGGGTCTTGCCGCAACCGGGCGGCCCGTAGAGAAGGATGCCCTTGGGGGCGGGCAGCTTGTGCTCGGTGAACAGGTCGCGGTGGAGGTACGGCAGCTCGACGGCATCCATGATCGCTTCGATCTGGGTATCCAGACCGCCGACGTCCTCATAGGTGATGTCGGGCACTTCTTCGAGGATCAGCTCCTCGACCTCGGGCCGCGGCAACTTCTCGAGCAACAGCCCGGTGCGCGAGTCCATGAGGAGGCTGTCGCCGGCCCGGATCTTCACGTCGAGCAGTTCGTCAGCGATCTCCACGACGCGCTCCTCGTCGGCCCGGCCGACGATCAACGCCCTCAAGCCATCGTCGAGCACCTCCTTCAGCGTGACGACCTCGCCCGACAGTTCCGGGTTGCGGGCCAGGATTACGTTCAGCGATTCGTTGAGGACGACTTCGTGGCCCCGGCGGAGGTCGGTCTCCTCCAACTCGGGGTGCAACGAGACGCGCATCTTGCGGCCGGCCGAGAACACGTCGGCGGTGCCGTCGTCGTTGAGGCCGAGGAACGTGCCGTAGGCCGACGGAGGTTGGGTGAGCTTCTCGACCTCCTCGCGCAGCGCGGCGATGTGCTCGCGCGCCTCGCGCAGGGTGTAGGTGAGCTTCTCGTTCTGGGAGATCGCTTGGGCCAATTGACCCTTGGTCTCGAGGAGCTTCTCCTCGAGAGTGCTGACCCGCTTGGGCGCGTTCTGGAGCCGACGCCGGAGGTTGACGACCTCCTCTTCGAGCAGCTTGGTCTGCTCGTGAAGTTCGACCACCTCGCGCTCGTATTCCCTCACGCGCCGCTGACTTTCAGATTCGGCCGTCAGGACCACCTCCCAGGGAGCCTCTCCGAGCGACCATACCCTCGTGCTACCACGTACCTGGTGCCACCGATACACTCCGGGGCAGGCACAAACCGGGCACGTGACGAGTTTCACCCGCCGACGCCGTGGAAATTGACAGAACCGCGGTACGATAATTACCGTCACCAACGGCATCAACCCTCCCGAAACCCGTACGAGGTAAGGCGCGCGACACATGGCCATGAAGGTTTGGATCGACCAGGATCTGTGCACCGGCGATGGGCTGTGCGAGGAAATCGCACCGGCCGTCTTCACGCTGCTCGACGACGGCCTCGCCTACGTCAAGGAGGGCGACAAGGTTTTCAGCGACCCCGGCGGGCCCGAGGGCCTCGCTGCGGTGCCCGCTGGCATGGAGGACGCCACGATCGAGTCGGCCGAGGAATGCCCCGGCGAGTGCATCTTCATAGAGGTTGACTGACCCGTACAATCGCAAGATCGACTAACCCGGCTCCGCCGGATTGGTCCCGCAAGGCCCTGGGCTCCCCCCTGCCCGGGGCCTTGCTTTTTCTAAGGCGCTGCTTTCCTGGGGCGCTGCTTTTCCTGAGGCGGTGGCTTCTAGGCCGAGGCGAGGCAGCTTCCCGTCGGCACCGGACCGGCGCGCTGCGCAGCGAGTGCGGCCTGCACCTCTTTGGAGGTCAGCGCGTATGCGGTGTCGGCCTTGTCCGGCGCGATGGCGAAGGCCACGCCCATCACGACGCCGTTGAGGTTGACGAGCGGGCCGCCGGAGTCACCCGGCTGGAGCACCGAGGCCAGGATGAACACGTCGCGCCGGGTGGTGTGCGTGTCGTAGAGGTCACGGCCCACCGCCCGAACCCGTTGGCTCACCGACGCCGGGGCCACCTGCACCCTGTCCTGGCCGCCGGGATGGCCGAACACGGCGCCTTGGTCGCCGGCCTTGCCGTCGCCGATCACCAACGGCACCTGCCCCAGGTTGCGCACCGTGAGCACGGCGAGGTCGCGATCGGCGTCGTAGACCACGACGGTCGCCGGCAGTCGCCGGCCGTCGGACGGCCTCAGCACGCGCGGCGAGCGCACGCCGGCCACCACGTGGGCATTGGTGACGACGGTGTCGACCCCGGCGGCAAAGCCGCTGCCCTCTTGGATACGCCGGCACGCTTCGCCCTCGACCTTCACGGTCGAGGCCGTCACCCGGGCGATCGTCGCCGCGGTCAGCGCGGTGTTCGCCGGGGCCGGGCCGGGGTCGGGGGTCGGGCGCAGGGTGTTGAACACCGACGGGAAGCCGTTGTCGCCCACCAACCGCCGCAGCGCCTTGAACGTCTGGGGCGGCTGTGGTGCGCCGTTGTGCAGCGCCTGGGCGATGGCCGAACTGCGCACCTGCTTGGACGGCCACCCGTTCACATCGCGCATCGAGGGGATCACCAGCGCCCACACCACCGCAACCACGCCCACCGCGGCGAACAGCGCGCCGCCGAACTTGTCGGCAACCTTCAGCGGGCCGTGAGGGATGAAGCGGTGCACCCGCATCCCGACGACGAGACCGAGGGCCTGGCCGGTGAACGCGCCGGCGATGAGGACCATCAACGTGATGCCCAGCCGGCTGGAGGAGTCCGGCTCGTGGAACAGTTCGATGACGTTGGGCAGCAGGTTGAACCCGACGTACAGGCCGATGGCCATGCCCACCCACGAGGCGGCGCGGGCCAGCAGTCCGAGTCGGTAGCCGCCCAAGGCGGCCAGCACGATGGCGACGATGATGCCGAGGTCGAGAGCGTTCACGGTTAGCTGCGCAAGAGGCGGGCGGCGGTGAGGAACCCGGTATGGGCCACCATGCGGTGGTCGGGACGAACCGCCTGGCCGGCGACGTGCCAGCTGCGAACCAGCACCTCGATCGTCTCAGCCAACGCGAAGCGGCTGGCGTCGAGGGTGTCGCGTAGCTGCGCGACTTGCGTCACGCTCGGGACGTAGGACAACAAGATGCCGCCGGGCGACAGCGCCTCCTCGGCGTGCTTGACGACCCGCCACGGCTCCGGCAGGTCGAGCACGACCCGGTCGAGGTCGGTCGCGTCGATGCCCTCGTAGACGTCGCGCCCTTCGACGCGGTAGCGCTCGAGGACCTCGTCACCGAGAAAGCTGGCCACGTTGGTGCGGGCTCGGGCCGCGAAGTCGTCGCGCACCTCGTAGCCCGTGACCGACGCGCCGGCCCGCAGTAGCGCAGCTGAAAGCGCGCCCGATCCGACGCCGGCCTCGAGCACGTGGGCGCCCGGATAGATGTCGGCCATGAGGAGGATGGCCCCGAGGTCCTTGGGGTAGATGACCTGCGCGCCGCGCGGCATCCGGAAAATGAAGTCCGACAGCGTCGGACGCAACACGACGTAGGCGGCGCCGGAGTTGGAGCGAACCAGCCCACCTTCGCCGGCGCCGACGATGTCGGCGTGGGGCACGACGCCGGTGTGGGTGTGGAACTCTCCCGCGTCGCTCAACGTGACGAGGTACCGACGATCCTTGCGGTCGACGAGGAGGACCTTGTCACCGGGGCCGAGCGGCGCGCTCACGTCGCCGCCCGCTGCACGAGCTTGCAGAACGCGCACATGGTTTGCTCGTTCGAACTCTTGCCCGGCGTCGGGGCGCCGCACTCGTCGCACGGTCGCAACGCGGCCTTGTCGGCGTCGGCTTCGGGCGTGAAGAACTGCGACGCCCGCTCGAGGAAGCCGAAGTAGAAGGTGGCCTTGGCTCCCGGGCTCTGCTCCTCGATCCGGTTGAGAGCCTCCTTGTAGGCGAGGTGCTTGTTGCCTGCGGCCATCGGGCATTCCTCGACGATGTAATCAATGCCACGCAGCACGCAGTACGCGGCCATCTCGCGCTCGCCCAGCCGCACGAGCGGCTTGACCTTACGCACGAAACCCTCGCTGGCGGGCAACACCGGAAGCTGGCGGCCGAGGTAGTCGGTAGCCCACCGCAGCGTGTTGCCGAACAGGACCGCCGCTTCGTCATCGAGGTTGTGGCCGGTGGCGACGACCGCGTAGCCGCCGTCGAGCGCGGCCTTGTTGAACAAGTGCCGCTTCGAGAGGCCGCAGGCCGAGCACGGCGCCCGACGGGCTACCCGCGCGCCGGTGGGGATGTCGAACCCGAGGTCGTCAGGCAGGTCGATCTCGACGAGCGCGACGCCGCGGCGCCGGGCGAACGCACGCGCGTACTCGCCCGACTCGTCGCTGTACTCGCCGATGCCCAGCCCGAGGTACAGCCCATCGACGTCGTAGTCAAGGTCGAGAAGGATGTCCCACAACGCGAGGCTGTCTTTCCCGCCGGAAACGGCGATGAGCACGCGGTCACCCGCCGCAATCATGTCGAACTGGCTGATGGCCTTGCGCACCTGCTCCTGGCAGTGGCGGACGAAACAGTCGCCGCAGAACGCGGCGTTATGACGGCGGACGTCGATGACGCCCGGCCGGCGGCACGACCGGCACCTCATGCCGCGCCGCCCGAGATCACCGGACGCACCTCGACGCGGTCGTCGTCGGCCAACATGGCGTCGCCGGTCACGAGCGTGTCGCCCTTGATGACGAGCACCGACTCGCGGTTGAGATCGAGATGGCGGAGCAGTGCTTCGACCCGCAAAGGGCCGGCGACGTCGACCTCGCGGCGGGGATTTCGCAGTACGACCTTCACGCACCGTCCCCGGCCGGGCCGATCAGCAGGCGGTCCTTGGGCCCCAGCTCTTCCGAATAGAGCAGCTCGGGACCCGAACCCGACAGCCTGCGGACGACGAGACGCACGCCCATGGCCAGCGCCACGACCAGCCAGAACCGGCTCTCGCCGAACACGCCCTTGGCCACAGCCGCGTCGACCACCCGCCGACGGACGAAGCCGAACATCGCCTAGACCCGCTTGATCTCGACGACAGTGCGGCGCTTGCGTTCCTTGCGACGCCCGATCAGGTACGCCAACCCGACCGCTCCGACGAGGGCCACTACGGCGACGGCGAGACCGATCGGCTTGGCCCGCTCGGTGGTCTCGTCGACGTCGCCCTTGATCTCGCGGAACTTGGCCTCGATGTCGTCGCGGCTGATGCGCGGCGTTGCGGTCATGCCGGTCCCTTCCTGCGGTTGGCCGAGATGGCCCGAGCCGCCAGCGCCGCCACCACGCCGCAGCCCACCATCGTGATGAGGTAGGGCGCCCACGACCAGTTGCCGGTCATGCGCGTTTCGGCTTCCAGGGCGCGCAGGCCGGCGAGCAAGAGCATCACCAACCCGATCGACAAGCAGAGCGAGCCGACCACGCCGAACGCGACGTACCGACCGAGCTTCTTGATCGGCTCGATGGTTTCCTGTTTGAGGTAGGCGACGATCAGCTGCCACAACTCCGACACCAGCGTCCCCACGCCCTTTGACTGCTCAGGCACGGACGCCACCCTACCCGTCACCCCTCCGACAAACGTGCGGCGAGAACGCGATTTTCGTCCTCGACCAGCGCCAGCAACCGCTCGAGCCGGCGCCGCCCGTCGTCCACCTCGAGCAGCGTCAGCCGGTCGAGCGCGCCTAGCGGCGCGATGTCGGCCAGCTGGAACGCGCGCACCGTCCGGTCGTCGTCGAGCGCGACCGTCGCGGCGATGGCGGGCTCGCCCAGTTCGGCCTTGTAGGCCAACGACCGCCGCACCGCCCGTTCGACGTCGTCGAGCACGGCGTCGGCGTTGGCGGCCAGCTCGGCGTCGGCCCGGTCCTCGACGATGGCGAGCGGGTAGGGGTCGTCGGGCAACCACGAGCGCACACCAAGGCGGCGCACACCGACTGCGCCGAGCAACCAGCGGCCGTCGGGCAGCTCGATCGCTTCGACGATCCGGGCGACGGTCCCCACCGCGAAGCGCACGTCGCCACCGCCGACCTCGTGACCGCGCTCGATCAGGACGGTGCCGAACTCGCCATTGCCCTTGGTGCAGTGCTCGGCCAGCGTCCGGTAACGGGGCTCGAAGATGTGCAGTGAGGTGACCGCGTGTGGGAACAGCACGCTGCCCAACGGGAACATGGCGAGCCGGTACGCGTCGGCGGTCACGGCTTCAGGTCGTCGGCCCCGGGGCCCTCGGGAAAGACTGCTAGCGCCGCGCCGAGGCGCTCCTGGATCCTCCTGCCCCGCGCTTCGCTGGGCGCCGGCAACGAGTTGGCCAGGAACGCGAACGTGAGCGGCACCGTTCCGGGCGTGGCCGGCTCCACGATGCCAGCCAGCCCGACCACGCCGGCCAGAGCGCCGGTCTTGGCCTTCAAGCGGCCGGCGGCCGGATTGTTCGTGAACCGATCAAACATCGTGCCCGTGCGCCCGGCAACGGCCAGACCGGAGGCCAGCAACTCGGAGCGGGCGGGGCCGGTGAGCAGGGCGGTCAACACCGCACAACTGACGCGGGCGCCCGGGTCGAGGCCGGACCCGTCCGAGGTGGCCACCGCACCGACGTCGAGGCCCATCTCGGCCAGTGTGTTGCGGATGACGCGCACGCCGGCTTCGGTGGTGCCGCTCGAGGCGAACCGCTTGCCCAGTTCCTTGGTCAACAGCTCGGCGGTTTCGTTGTCGCTGTGGACGAGCATCTCGCCGACGATCTGGCGCAACGGCAACGACGTCACGTCGGCCAACACGTGCGCGTCGGGAGGCGCCCGGCCTTCGGTGGCGTCACCGGTGACGTCGACGCCCCGGGCCCGCAACAGCGCGCTGAATGCGGCCGCCGCGCTGGTGGCCGGCGCGGCCGACGCCACGGGGCGGGGTTTCCACGCCACCAAGCTGTCGTTCACCGCGAGGGCGCTCAGCGGACCGACGTCGCCGTCGGCCGCGTAGACCGGCTTCCACGTCGGCACGGATCGCTGCGCGTCGTACCGCGACTCGTCGCCGACCACGCTCCCCGCTATGGCCCGTACGCCGGCTGTGACGACGCCGTCGGCCAGCGCGCCGAGGTCGGTGAACAGGCGCGGTTGATCCTTGAAGCTGGCCTCGTACTCCGCCGTCCCGAGCAACGGGTCGCCTGCGCCCACCAGCCACAGGTTCCCGGCGAGGACACCTCCGGCCGGAGCAGCGGCGCCGACGGCGCGTGTTTTCACCCGCGAGTCAGGACCGAGCTTGCGTAGGGCGGCGGCGCCTGTCAGCAGCTTGAGCGTCGACGCCGGCGTGAGCTGGCGGCCCCCGTCGTGATCGATCAACGACACGCCGGAACGGGAGACGACCAGGCACTCGTCGCTGCGGCCGTTCCCCAACTCCGGATCGGCCAGCACGCGATCGACCGCAGCGCGGAGCCGTCCCGTCGCCACGGCCGTGGCC
>JACDEA010000379.1 GCA_013816725.1 Actinomycetota bacterium | reverse complement strand
GGCCAGTCCACCCCCGCCGCCCCACTCCTGCTGTTCCTGGCGCTGGCGGTCCTGTGCGCCAAGTATCGATTTCGTTGCAAAGTCGCGACGCGATCCTGAAAGCAGCCGTTTCGACGTCGATACGGCGCTAAATCCCGATTCCGTCGCGACTTTGCAACAGTGCGATCACTGGCCCCGCCAGCCGCCCCGGTGACCGGCGCGTAGATTTGGGCGACTCGTGGAAGGGGTTGTGATGGAGCTGCCGAAGATCATCAGCGTCGACGATCACGTCGTCGAGCCGCCGCACGTGTGGCAAACGTGGCTGCCCGAGAAGTACCGCGAGCGCGGGCCGCGGGTCGAGACCAAGCGATGGGGCCAGTTCAAGCAAAAGGGCGGCGCCAAGTACGAGATGCACGAAGACCCCGAGGGCGACTGGGGCAGCGCGTGGATCTACGACGGCGAGGTCATCTACGTCCACAAGCGGTTCGTCGCCATTCCCGAGTCGGCGGTGAGCAAAGGGACCGACGGGCTGGAGCTGGATCGGTCACAACTTCAGATGACGGCCCTGACCTACGACGAGATGCGCCCGGGATGTTGGGACCGCGACGCCCGCATCGCCGACATGGAGCTGAACTGGGTCGACGGCTCGCTGCCGTTCCCCACTTTTCCCCGCTTCTGCGGCCAGACGTTCCACGAGAACGAGGATCGCGAGCTCGGCCTGGCCTGCGTCCGCGCCTACAACGACTGGATGGTCGAGGAGTGGTGCGGTCCGTCCGGCGGCATGAACATCCCGTGCTGCATCATCCCCCTGTGGGACCCGGTGCTGGCCGCCGAAGAGGTCCGTCGCAACGCCGAGCGCGGCGTGCGAGCCATCGCGTTCAGCGAGTTGCCGACGCGGCTCAAGCTGCCGAGCATCCACTCGGGCTACTGGGATCCGCTGTGGGCCGTGTGCAACGACACCAACGTCACGGTGTGCATGCACGTCGGCTCGTCGTCGTCGAACCCGGCGGCGTCGCCTGACGCGCCGCCCGCAGTCGGCGTCACGCTGTCGTTCAACAACTCCTTCGCGTCGCTCACCGACTGGCTGTTCTCCGGCAAGCTCGTCGAGTTCCCCAAGCTGAAGCTGGCCTACTCCGAGGGCCAGATCGGCTGGATCCCCTACGTGCTCGAGCGGGCCGACACCGTGTGGCAGCACCACGACGGTTGGCAGCACACGCGCGAGAAGATCCCCGAGCCGCCGTCGACCTACTACTACGGCCGCATTTATGGCTGCTTCACCGCCGACCGCCACGGTCTCAAGAACCTCGACGAGGTCGGGGCCGACAACATCTGCTTCGAGACCGACTACCCGCACACCGACACGACGTGGCCCGACACCAAGGCCTACGTCGAGAAGATGCTGGCCGGCCACGACGACGAGGTGACATACAAGGTGCTCCGCGGGAACGCCATCAAGATGCTCGAGCTCGACCGCACCTAGCGGTCAACGGGTTAGTGCCCGACGGGGCGGTATTTGCAGATCTGCACGCCGGTGCTGCTCGTCGACATCGACACCAGTTCGAGCGGTCGGGCCCGCCCATCGTCGGGAAACAACCGCTTGCCGCCGCCGAGCAGGATTGGCTCGATCATCAACAGGTACTCGTCGATCAGGTCATTGGCTATGAGCGACTTGGCCAGCGTGCCGCTGCCCATCACCTGGATGTCGCCGCCCTCGCGCTCGCGTAGCTCAGCCACGGCGCCCATCGCGTCGTCGGGAGCCAGCAGCGTCGAGTTGGACCACGTCAGCTCCGCCTGCGAGAGGGTGCGCGAGGCGACGTACTTGGGGATGTTGTTCATGTGGTCGGCGAACTCGTCGCCTGCCCGCTCGAGCCACGCCGCCGCCATCGTCTGCCACGTGCGGCGACCGAACAACAGCGCCTCGGTGCTGCTCATGGCCTCGCCGATGGCCGACCCCATGGCCTCGGGATCGAAGTACGGCATCGACCAGCCGCCGAGTGCGAACCCGCCGTCGGTGTCCTCCTCCCGACCGCCCGGCGCCTGTACGACCCCGTCGAGACTCATGAAATTGCTGAGAACGATGCGCACGCGATCCTCCTGTGGTGTCGGGCGAGTCTGCCCCCGCCGCGAACTCGCGTGCCGCGGTCAGTCGAGTTCGGCCAGCACCTCGCCGATGATCTTGGTCGCCTGGTGCGCCGGAAGCGGGTCGCCGCCCTCAGCATCGGCGACCTCGGCGGCGAAGGCCTCGACCGATGGGACTCCGCCAACGAGAACGTGGCGGAGCGCTTCGCCGATGGCCTCGAGATCGTCGACTGCCTCCAACGCCGGTGCGATCGCATCGTCGGCTGAGGTTGCGATCGCGTGTACGAGCCGCATGGCTTCCTCGCGCCCCGACGCCGTCGACACCGCAGCCGGTCGATCCGGATCCTGTTGCAGGTCCCATTCCGCCAATGCCTCGTCGTAGCCTCCTTCGCCCGGATGCAGCGTCCGCGTCGTGGGTGCAGCGGTGTCTGCCGGCGTGTCACCGTCGGACACCGCATCGGCGCTCTCGTCGTCTCGATGCCGTGGGGGCTCTATAGGAACGACAAGGGTGCCATCAGCGTTTCGGACTATGTCTCCGTCAACTGGCGCGTTCATCGGCAACTCCTTTGAGTGACGGCGCAGGGGCGCCGAATCTCGGTTCTACCCACGCCGCCCTCGGCTGAGCCCTCGTCCTCATCGCCCCCCCAGATAGTCGAGCGCGAACGTTCCTGATCGCCGCGGCTGCTACCAGCAGCGTCAGGGCAGCAAGCAGGCGGACCCCGTCGTCGGTGCCGCTCGCGGGCAACGACGGCGCCGCGCCCGTCTGTGGTGCGGAGGGCGCCCACGGAGCCGCCCCAGCGACTGGGATTTCGATGAGCGCCGCGCTGTTCGCCGGGAGTGCAACGGACGCGAGTCCCGTGGTCAACGCCTCCGGCCGACCATCGGGGTGGCTCGCATCGAGACGGCGAACCGTGGGTTCACCAGTTGGGACCGAGCCGGCGAGCGCGACCTGCACCGTGCGGTCGCGCGGTACCGCG
>JACDEA010000378.1 GCA_013816725.1 Actinomycetota bacterium | reverse complement strand
GGTGCGGACCACCGGCACCAGGTTCTCGGCCGGCTGGAGGTGCTGGTCGTCGTCGAGCGCGACCGCACCGTCGGGCAGCGAGCTGGAGAAGAGCAGCGCGACCTGCACGTTGCCATCTGTGAGCGCCTGCTTGCGCAGCGGCTCCTTGGCGATGGGCTCGACCTTCTTGAACCCGGCGATGCCGTACTTCTCCTTGAGGCCGATCAGGCACAGCGGCCGCTGCTCACACTCAGGCGTGGCGCCGAACGTGAGCTGCGAGGCCACCGTCTTCAGATCCGAGATCTTGGTGAGCTTGTACTTGTCGGCCGTCGCCTTGGTGACCACGATGGCGTTGGCGTCGTAGGCATCAGCGGCGTCGAGGACCGTGAGGCCTTTGTCCTTGACCAGGCCGCGGAGCTTGGTGAGCGACGCGTCGAGATCGGAGGTAGCCGATCCCTTCTGCAGGTATTCGAGCCAGCTGCCGACGTACTCGGCGGCCACGTCGACCTGCCCGGACTGAAGCGCGGGCTGCAAGATCTCGCGCGTGCTGAGCCCGGGCTTGACGGTCACGGTGTAGCCCTTGGCCCGGAGGGCCTCGGCGTAGATGTTGGCCACGATGTCCTGCTCGGGAAAGTCGGTGAGGGCAATCGTGAGCGATCCCTTGTTGGTCGGCTTGGCGGTGGTCGCCGACGACGACTTGTTGTTGTCCTTGCCACAGGCAGCGAACACCAGGCTCACCACCGCAATGACGACAACCACCCGATTCCGCTTACGGCTTGAACGCATGTGCCAGCTCCTCCTCGCCTCGGCGTCGGACCGTAGCCGACGGAGCCGCGACCCGGCGCTGAACGGCCCCCAACGACAGCTCGGTCGCGACCGACAGGACCGCGACGAGGAACGCGCCGGCGAAGGCCTGCGGCTGGTCCTGCTGGGCGATGCCGTCGACGATGTAACGACCCAGGCCGCCGCCGGCCACGATGGCGGCCAACGTCGCGGTGGCGACCACATTCACCGCGGCGGTGCGAATGCCGGCCACGATCAGGGGCAGCGCCAGCGGCGCCTCGACTCGTCTCAACACCTGCCCGCCGCTCAGGCCCATCCCCCGCGCTGCTTCGCGGATGTCGGCGTCGACATCGCGAACACCGATGAACGTGTTGGTGAGGATCGGCGGAATCGCTAGTGCGATCAGCGCGACCCGGGCCGGCCCGGAGCTGATGCTGTGCATGGCCGACGCGGCGAGAACGAGGAGGCCGAGGCTGGGCAGCGCCCGGCCGATGTTGGCCACGTTGATGGCGAACACCCCGCCGCGGCGCACGTGGCCGAGCGTCATCCCGACGGGAAGGGCCACGGCGATCGCCACGGCCATGGCCGACGCCGACAGCGCGACGTGTTCCAGCAGCCGTTGTGGCACACCGCCGGCGCCGTGCCAGTGAGACGCGGTGGTGAACCACTCGACCACTTGGGCCAGGAAGTGCATCAGCGACCCGCCCGCCACGGCGTCGCCAGGCGCTCGGCGAGGATCAGCACGAGGTCGGCGGCCAACGCCAGCGCAACCGAAAGCACCGAGCCGACGACTTGGGGCGTTCGGAACCCGCGGTTGAACCCGTTGAGTATCAGCGCGCCCAGCCCACCCTGCGCGATCAGGGCGGTGACGGTGACGAGGCCGATGGTGGTCACCGTCGCGATGCGCACGCCGGCGAGGATCGCCGGCGCCGCCAGCGGCAGCTCGACGCGCACCAGCTGGCGCATCGGCGAGAAGCCCATCCCTCGGGCCGCGTCACGGGCGTCTTCGGGCACGCCTTCGAGTCCGGTGACGGTGTTGCGGACGAGAATCAGCAGCGTGTAGCTCACGAGGCCGATCTCGGCGGTGAGGCGGGTCAACCCGGTGACGGGGATGAGGAAGCTGAACAGCGCCAGCGACGGAATCGCGTAGAGAACGCCGGTCGCGCCGAGCAGCGGCGCGTAGAAGCGGCGGACGCGGTACGACAGCACCGACAACGGCAGCGCGATCGCGAGGCCTATGGCCACGGCGATCACCGTTAGCTCGATGTGTTGGCGGGTGGCCGCCCAGATCGCGTCGCCGTGGTCGGCGACCCACGACCACTTCACCCATGGGTCGCCGGCGGCCAGCACGCCGTTACGGTAACGAGCCGATGATCCGTCTGGAGGCCGTAACCAAGCGCTACGACGACGGAACGATCGCGGTCGACGCCCTCACCCTCGACGTGGCCGAGGGCGAGACGTGCGTGCTCGTAGGCCCGTCGGGCTGCGGCAAGACCACGACGATGAAAATGATCAACCGCTTGGTCGAGCCCACGTCGGGGCGGATCACCGTCGACGGCGAGGACGTGCTGTCGGTCGATCCCGTCCAGCTGCGGCGGCGGATGGGCTACGTCATCCAGCAAGTGGGCCTGTTCCCCCACCAGACCGTCGCCGCCAACGTGGCCACGGTGCCCAGGCTCCTCGGGTGGGACAAGGCCAGGACGCAACGGCGCGTCGACGAACTGCTCGATCTCGTCGGCCTCGACGCCGGGCGCTACCGGTCGCGCTACCCGCATCAGCTGTCCGGGGGCCAGCGCCAGCGGGTGGGCGTGGCCCGGGCGCTGGCCGCCGACCCGCCCGTCCTGCTGATGGACGAGCCGTTCGGCGCCATCGATCCGATCACCCGCGACCGGCTTCAGGGGGAGTTCGTGCGGCTGCAGGGCGAGCTGCGCAAGACCGTTGTCTTCGTGACCCACGACGTCGACGAGGCCGTGCGCCTCGGTGACCGCATCGCGGTGCTGGCCGAGGGCGGGCGGCTCGAGCAGTACGCGCCGCCGGCCGAGGTGCTGGGTCAGCCGGCCACGCCGTTCGTGGCCGACTTCGTCGGCGCCGATCGGGGCATCAAACGCCTCACGGTGCTTCGCCTCGACGCGGTCGACGTGACGCCGGGCCCGACCGACGGCCTGCCCGAGGTGGAACTGGGGACGAGCCTCCGCGATGCGCTCGCAGCGCTGCTGGGCGGCGACGCGCCGGCCCTGGCGGTTCGCCAGAACGGCGCCGTGATCGGCCGGCTGACGGCCGAT
>JACDEA010000377.1:2109-3059 GCA_013816725.1 Actinomycetota bacterium | reverse complement strand
GCCCAGCGCGCCGCCCGAGACCGCGGCGGCAGAACCCGCGAAAGGTCCTCAAGAACCGGTTCGCGCTGCCGATACCTAAAGCATCGCAGCGCCCGGTGACAGCCGGTCGCTGATACGGCGGCGCCCGCTAGGGTCGCAAGCCATGGTCGAATACGAGCCTGACGGACACATCGCCGTCATCACGATCCGTCGCCCCGAAGCCCGCAACGCCGTCAACGGCGACGTCGCCAAAGGCATGGAAGCCGCCATCGACAGCCTCGAGGGCGACGACAACGTCTGGATCGGGGTCGTGGCCGGCGAAGGGTCGGTGTTCTGCGCCGGGGCGGATCTCAAGGCCATCGCCGCCGGCCAGGCCGGCGATCTGCAAACAGAGCGCGGCGGGTTCGGTGGCATTGCCGGGCGCGACCGCACCAAGCCGCTCATCGCCGCGGTCGACGGTCCTGCGCTGGCCGGCGGTTGCGAGATCGCACTGGCCTGCGATCTCATCGTGGCGTCGACCAACGCTGCGTTCGGGCTCCCCGAGGTGAAGCGGTCGCTGGTCGCCGCCGCCGGCGGTCTGTTCCGACTCCCCCGCGTGCTGCCGCCCAAGATCGCCATGGAGGTCGTCCTCACCGGCGACCCCATCACCGCCGAGCGGGCCTACCACCTGGGCATGGTGAACGAACTGGTCGAGGCCGGTCAGGCGTTGACCGCGGCCCGCGCCCTCGCCGAACGCATCGCCGTCAACGCGCCGCTGGCGGTGCGGGCCAGCCGGCAGGTCGTCCTCGCCGCGCCGACGCACGACGACGAGACCTTGTGGAAGATGAGCGGCCGGGCCATGGCCACGGTCGCCGGCTCCGAGGACTTCGCCGAGGGCCCCCGCGCCTTCATCGAGAAGCGACCCCCGGTCTGGAAGGGCAAGTAGCTCACTCAACGCCGGTGGCCCGGTCGCGGGCGGCCCTTCGGCTTCC
>JACDEA010000377.1:0-2099 GCA_013816725.1 Actinomycetota bacterium | reverse complement strand
GCTGAAATCCGCGCGGAAGGCCGGATCGGGTGCGCGAGGTTGTCGGATCGGCACGGGCAGCGCGTGCGGGAGGTCCGGCTTACGGGAAGGGCGTGTCCCACCGGTCGCGGTAGGTGACTTCTTCAACCGGGCGACGGCGGACAGGCCCGTGGCGCCCGACCGGATAGCCAATCGGTAAAAGCGCGGCAAGGAGCCAGTCGTCGGGGATACCGATGACTTGGCGCAACTCGTCCTCGGCGATGAGGAACCACGACGTGACGACGGTGCCGAGCCCTTCGGCGCGGGCCGCCAGGATGAAGTTCTGCAGCGCCGGGTAGATCGACGCGCCCTCGGACAAATGCGTACGCCCGCGGCCCTTGAGGCAGAACAGCACATACACAGGCACGTCCTCGAACGCGTCGACGAAGCGCTGCATCGTGCGGCCCATGCGGGCGACAGGCGAATCGTCGGACGGGTCGATGTCGCCTTCGATCCCGTACCCGCCCGACATCTCGGCCCACCCCTTGCGATAGGCAGGCCCGAGCACCGCGCGCACCTCCGGTGACCGCAGCACCACGAAGCGCCACGCTTGACGGTTGCCGCCCGAGGGCGCCCACGTGGCCGCCTCTAAGCACCGCCGCAGCACGTCATCTGGCACCGGGTCGGGCCGGTAACGGCGGATCGCCCGCGCCGTCGACATCGCGTCGTACAGCTCCACTTACGCGATCACCTCCAGGATCCCGTTATCGTGCAGGAACTCGGCCAAGCCGTCGACGAGTTGGCGGTCGGCCACGTCGGCCAACGGCACCCACGCCGCCTCGGCCGCGTCGTCACCAGCGACCGGCTCGTTCACCTCGAGCAACGTGACCTTGAACGCGAGCAGCACGAAGTGGAACTCCTCGCCGATGCGCTCGTCCCACCCCACGAACTCACCGCACACGCCTTCGAGGCCGGTCTCCTCCTCCAACTCGCGCACCACCGCTTCGGCCAAGGTCTCCCCCGCCTCGACGCGCCCGCCCGGGATCGACCACTCCCCCGCCGCCGGACCGTGACCGCGCCTGATCATCAACAGCCGCTCGTTATCGATCGCGATCGCGCCGACGCCGACACCGGGGCCGGGCACGTCACGCCCCCACGATCTTGTGGTGCATCAGCAACAGCCGAGCGGTGAAACCGGAGCCCTCGAAAAAGTTCTTGGTGTTGCGGTCGCCGGGAAGCGCGAACGTGTCCACCGCGTCACACCGGTGTTCGCGGCACCAAGCCAGCACCGCGTTCATGAGCGACTCCCCCACCGCTACGCCGCGGGCTTCGGGCTCGACATAGAGGTCACTCAGAACCGCGAGTCGCGTGCCGTCGCGAAGGTCTTCCACCCGCGTCAATGCGTACCCCACGGGCGTGTCGTCGATGGTCCCGGCCAGTACGAGCTGATCGGGATCCTCGATCGACGCGATGAGTCCGGCGTCGAGCGGTGCGGGTCGCGCTTCGCGGGCGACGAACGTCTTGCCGCCCCGCAGCTCCGCCAACTCGGCCAGCGCCATGCGGTTCAGCTCCGCCAACCGGGGCACGTCGTCCGGGCGAGCCGGTCGCGCCCCCTCCACCTACTGCTGCGTCTCCGCTTGCAGCTGGCCGACCTTGTTCAGGATCGTGCGCCGGGCGCGGGTGGCCGCTTCGTAGTCCCGCACCGCCTCCAGCTCCGCGCTGGAAAGCCCGCCGAGTCGCTGCACGACCTGCGACGCAGCCAGCGAGTCGTACCCGGGGATGGCCAGCGCGTCGGCACTGGGGCGCGGGCCGTTGGACGAGATCGATGCTCCGGCCGAAGCCGGCGACGCCGCAGCGGACGGGGTCGACGCCGCCGTGGAAGTGCCGTCGCCTTCGGCATGTGCGGTCGCTGGCGCTTGGCCTGCACGGGCGGCAGGCGGTCGCTGAGCGGGCGGCGCAGTGCGGCGCGCGGTCAGGTTGCTTACCGCCTCCCCCGCTTGTAACACGGCCTTCCCGGCTTCGTTGCGGCCTTGGGCGATCGCGAACTCGCTCATCACCTTGGCGTTGGTCATCTGCTTGGTGACTTCCTGGCGCCCCCCCTCGATCCAACCCGGGAGCATGGTGCGCATGAAGTTCACGAA